>NZ_WBRZ01000030.1:0-34917 GCF_008923895.1 Pseudomonas sp. GXM4 | reverse complement strand
AAAAATTGAGGAGCACATCGATGCGCGTCATTCTGCTGGGAGCTCCCGGGGCCGGTAAAGGTACTCAGGCAAAGTTCATCACCGAGAAATTCGGCATTCCGCAAATCTCCACCGGCGACATGCTGCGTGCTGCGGTCAAGGCTGGCACTCCACTGGGCGTGCAAGCCAAGAGCATCATGGATGCCGGCGGCCTGGTGTCGGATGACCTGATCATCGCGCTGGTCAAGGACCGCATCGCTCAACCTGATTGCGCCAACGGTTTCCTGTTCGACGGCTTCCCGCGCACCATTCCGCAGGCTGAAGCGCTGGTCACTGCCGGCGTCGAGCTGGATGCCGTGGTCGAGATCGCTGTAGAAGACGACGAAATCGTTCAGCGCATCGCCGGTCGCCGTGTTCACGAAGCCAGCGGCCGCGTTTACCACATCGTCTACAACCCGCCGAAACTGGCTGGCAAGGACGACATCACCGGCGAAGAGCTGGTGCAGCGCAAAGACGACACCGAAGAAACCGTACGTCATCGCCTGTCGGTCTACCACTCGCAGACCAAACCGCTGGTAGAGTTCTACCAGAACCTTTCCACCAACAACGGCGGCAAGCCAAAGTGCAGCCACATTGAAGGCGTGGGTTCGGTTGATGCAATCACCACCAAGGTGCTGGCCGCGCTGAGCTGAAAAGTCTGATCGGCTGCATCATCCACGGCCCGCTTGCGGGCCGTAGTTGTTTATACTGACGCACTTTTTTCCCCACCCCTGTCTTGGAAACATCGATGAGCACCTTGCTGGCCCTGGACACCGCGACTGAAGCTTGCTCCGTTGCCTTGCTGCATGACGGCAAGGTCACGAGCCATTACGAGGTGATCCCGCGTCTGCATGCGCAGAAGCTGCTGCCGATGATCCAGCAATTGCTCGCCGATGCGGGTACCACGTTGCAAGCTGTCGACGCGATTGCCTTCGGCCGTGGCCCGGGCGCGTTCACCGGTGTGCGCATTGCCATCGGTGTGGTGCAGGGTTTGGCCTTTGCTCTGGATCGTCCGGTATTGCCGGTATCCAACCTTGCCGTGCTGGCGCAGCGTGCCTTTCGTGAGCAGGGTGTAAGCCAGGTCGCGGCTGCGATCGATGCGCGGATGGATGAAGTGTATTGGGGCTGCTACCGCGAGACGGCGGGGGAGATGCGTCTGGTTGGCGCCGAAGCGGTGCTGCCGCCGGAGGTGGCTGCGCTACCGGCCGATGCCACAGGTGACTGGTTCGGTGCCGGTACTGGTTGGGGTTATGGTGAACGCATTGCGGTCAATCTGAGCGGCTCCGACGCCGGCATGCTGCCCCACGCCGAAGACCTGTTGACGCTGGCGCGTTTCGCCTGGGAGCGCGGTGAGGCGATCCCGGCAGATGACGCCCAGCCGGTCTACCTGCGCGATAAAGTTGCCACCCCGAAAGCCCGCTGAAACCTCCGGGCTGATTTTGTGGCGAGGGGATTTAGCGAAACGTCGCACCGCCCCGTTCGGCTGCGCAGCAGTCGCAAGTCCTGAAAATGCGGCGGCACTGAAAAAATGCAGGGGAGTGCTGCGCACTCCAACGGGGATAAATCCCCTCGCCACGGGTGCATGGGCCATTCTGCAAATCCTGCCAATCGTCAGTTTCCAGCTCCGGTTTTAAACCTTTTGCGCTTTATGTGTTCTAGTTATCACTCGGCGGTTTGCTAAGTCGGTCAAGTGCCGCTAAATTGCCATCATTGATACCGAGCATGACATTATGCGTATAGACGGCGTTTCCACTCAGTCCTACCCCATCAAGCGCAAGCCGCGTAAAGGCAATGCGGCGCTGGATGAATCCGTCGACATCATCGACGGCGAGCTGGAATTCCCGAGCGAAGAGCAGATGGCCGCTCGTGCCGCTCAAGCCACCGCGCAACGCCTGAGCAACCTGCCTGCCCGTCAACAAGACATGATCTACCACCGCGCGATGAAGAAAAGCGTAGCCATGGCCCTGGCCAGCTACCTGAGCACCGCCGGTTTTGTCGATTGGGACGCAGACGTGCTGGGCCTCGATCTGTATATCTGATGGATCTGCCTTACTACCTCGGTTGCCCGTCCTGGAGCGAAAATGCCTGGCGCGAGTATCTGTATCCGGTAGACGCAAAAACCTCCGACTTTCTCGCTCTCTACTGCCAGGTGTTCAACGCCGTCGAAGGCAACACCACCTTCTACGCCAGTCCGTCGCCAGCCACTGTGCAGCGCTGGGCCGAGATCATGCCGGCGCACTTTCGCTTCACTGCCAAATTCCCCGGCGACATCAGCCACAGCGGCGACTTGCGCGAGCAATTGACCGCTGCCGAAACCTTCCTGCAATTACTCAAGCCGTTAGGCGAACGTGTTTCGCCGCTGTGGCTGCAACTGTCGAAAAGCTTCACGCCGCAGCGTCTGCCGGAGCTCGCGGCGTTTATCGATGCGCTGGATTGCCCGCTTGCGGTCGAGGTGCGCAATGAACAGTTCTTCGCCAAGGGCGAGAGCGAACGTCTGCTCAATCGTCTGTTGCTGGATCGCGGTGTCGAGCGCATCTGTCTCGACCCGCGCGCGCTGTTCAGCTGCTTGTCGACCGAGTCCTCGGTGATCCACGCGCAGTCGAAAAAACCGCGTGTACCGACGCGTCCGGCGGCGTTCACGCAGTTTCCGCAGGTGCGCTTCATCGGCCATCCCGAGCTTGAGGCCAACGATGCGTTTCTTGTGCCGTGGGTGGCGAAAGCCGCTGAATGGATCGAAGAGGGCCGCACGCCCTACGTCTTTCTGCATACCGCCGACAACCTGTTGGCAGCGAAACTGGCGCAACGTTTTCACGCAAAACTGATGCAACGTTTGCCTGGCTTGCCCGCGCTGCCTGAGCTATACAGAGAACCCGCCGCCGAGCAGCTTGGCTTGCTCTGAGGCGGGTTTTTTCTGCCCGGGAGCCCGTCGATGAACGTCCAAGTCAGTCAACAGCAACTCCTCAAAGCCCAAGCCTTCAAGGCCCTGCATGATCGCCAGGGGATCTTCGTCATCCCCAATCCGTGGGATGCCGGCTCGGCGAAGATGCTCGCCAGTCTTGGCTATCAGGCCTTGGCCACCACCAGTGCCGGTTACGCGTTTTCTCAGGGCAAAGCTGATGGCGCGTTGAGTCTCGACGAGACCCTGGCCAATGTCCGGGCGATTGTCGCGGCGACGGATCTGCCGGTGGCGGTGGACCTGGAAAACGGCTTTGCCGATGATCCGCTGGAGTCTGCGCAGAGCCTTCTGCGCGCCGCCGAGGCGGGCGCGGTGGGCGGGTCGATCGAGGACGCTACGGGACGTCCGGACGCGCCGATCTATTGCTTCGAACACGCCGTGGCGCGGATTGAAGCCGCCGTCGCGGCGGTACGCACGCTGCCGTTTCCCTTCATCCTCACGGCCCGCGCGGAAAATTACCTGCACGGTAATCCCGATCTCGACGACACCATTCGCCGTTTGCAGGCATTTGCCGAAGCGGGTGCCGACGTGCTCTATGCACCGGGTTTACGCAGCGCCGAAGAAGTGCGCGCAGTGGTGCAAGCGGTGGCGCCGAAACCGGTCAATGTGTTGATGTCTGGCGGTTTGAAGCTGACCGTGCAACAGCTCGAGGAACTGGGCGTACGCCGCATCAGCACCGGCTCGGCACTGGCGCTGGCGGCGTTCGGCGAGTTCTTCCGAGCGGCTGAAGAAATCCAGCAATTTGGCACCTTTGGCTTCACGTCACAGTCGATGCCGTATGCCAAGGCCAATCAACTCTTCAAGGACTGAGCATGGGACGTTGGCTGTTCTGGGGGGTGTTGCTCGCGATCGCTGGTGGCGCGGTGAGTGTCTGGCGTGGTTGGCTGGACGTGCCGCCGCAGTGGAACCCGTGGGCGCCATTGGACATAAAAGCCGCGCCCAACTGGCTGACCGGTTACAAACTCATGCGCCTGCGCAGTGATCCCGAGCTTTGCGCACAGGCATTGAGCAGCTCGGATCTGCGCGTCAGTCCCCAGGCCGACAGTCCGGGCGCCAAGTGTCCGCTGATAGGTGCTCTGCGGGTGCAGGGCGGTGAAGTGGCGCTGAGCAGCAGTTTCATCGCCAGTTGCCCGCTGGCGGTGGCCTACGCAATGTTTGAACACCACACCCTGCAACCGGCGGCGCAATCGGTTTACGGCCAGAAAATCGCGCGGGTCGATCACCTCGGCAGCTTCGCCTGTCGCAATGTCTACAACCGTGAGAGCGGCGCTCTCAGCCGACATGCGAGTGCCGACGCGCTGGACATCGCCGGTTTCCGCCTGGCTGACGGGCGCACGATCAGCGTGCTCAAGGATTGGCCCAAGCAGAATCAGGACGCAGAGTTTCTGCGCCAGCTGCGTGACGGCGCCTGTGAGTCATTCAGTGTGGTGTTGAGTCCGGACTACAACGCCGCTCATCGCAATCACTTTCATGTCGATGTCGGGCGCTGGAGCGTGTGTCGCTGAGAATCAGGCGGCGAGGCGCAGGTTCTGCAGAACGATCGGGCGAGCCCAGCCATTATCGAAGTCCAGAGCTTTCTGCTGCTCGACGATTTCTTCCGGCGGGAACGGCGGGTAAGGCTTCTGCAGCAAGTCCAGATCGAACTCGGCAATCGGCAGGTACAGCGGACGTTTCTGCGGCGCAGGGCCTGGCTCCGGCACTGGCTGGCCATTGTTGATCACAATCGGGCGTACCCAGCTGCTGTCGAAATCCTGTTGCTCTTGCTGGGCTTTGAGCTCTTCCGGCGGGAACGGTGGGAACGGCTTGTCCAGCAGCTCCATTTCGAACTCGGCGATCGGCAGGAACAGTGGCTCCGGCGGGCGAACCTGGGTTTCGACCACGTCGCACTCACGCTGGCTGACGATGTGCGCGTGCAGCTCGCTGCCAACGGTCGGTTCTTCCGGGCTGTTCAGGTCAACCGGTGGAAACGTGCCACAGGCAGGCACCACTTCACTCGTCTGTTCGGCCAGGGCCTGGGCAAAGAAATCCTGCCACAGGTGACTGACGCCGCTCAGTGCTTGAGTGTTATGACGGCTAAAGTCGCCATGGGGCGAAACGTAGCCAATCGATGTGGGAAGAATGCCTGACATTTTTTTCGGTTGACGCTCAGCTCTGGCAAAATGCGCGTTGAATGGTTTATCGGCGGTTTTTGTCGATCCTTAACTTTTTTGAGCGTTTTTTTCATGATCGAGTCACCTGCGGCCTGCCGCATCCATGTCCAGGCCCTCGCCCCGACGTTTCAAGCGCAAGCCGAACACTGGGCCGAACGTCTTGGCCTGCCGCTCGGCGAGGCGCACGGTGAGTTCGCCTTGCAGGTCGGCGAGCAGGGTTTGCAGTTGCAGCAGCTCGGCCCGGATGCGCCTGGGCCGGTGCGGGTCGACTTCGTCGAAGGCGGCGCGGCGCATCGTCGTTTGTATGGCGGCGGCAGCGGGCAGATGATCGCTAAAGCGGTCGGCATCGCCCAAGGCGTGCGTCCGCGCGTCCTCGATGCCACGGCGGGGCTGGGCAAGGACGCATTTGTGCTGGCCAGTCTCGGTTGTGAAATGAGCCTGATCGAGCGTCAGCCGCTGATCGGCGCACTGCTTGAGGACGGCCTGGCCCGGGCGGCAGAAGATTTCGATGTAGCGCCGATCGTGGCGCGGATGAAATTGCTCAAGGGCAATTCCATCGAAGTGATGCGCAGTTGGGAAGGGGAGCCGCCGCAGGTGATCTACCTCGACCCGATGTTCCCGCATCGCGAGAAAACCGCGCTGGTGAAAAAGGAAATGCGCCTGTTCCGCCCGCTGGTGGGCGATGACCCGGATGCCCCGGCCCTGCTCGAAGCCGCACTGGCCCTGGCCACGCATCGGGTGGTAGTCAAACGCCCGCGCAAGGCGCCGTGCATCGAAGGGCCGAAACCGAGCCATGCGCTGGATGGCAAATCGAGCCGGTATGACATTTATCCGAAGAAAGCGCTGAAGTCCTAGAAGCAGCTGCAAGCTGCAAGCTACAAGCTACAAGCTACAAGCTACAAGCTACAAGCTACAAGCTACAAGCTACAAGCTACAAGCCAGAGCCAGAGCCAATTCACTGCTTTTGCTTTTTCTTGCAGCTTGCAGCTAGAAGCTCGCAGCTGCTCCTCCCCCATAGGCCCTGATAAACAACCCCACCACCTCCCGCACATGCCGTTCCGCTGCCTCTCCGGTCAGCGGCTCGCCGCAGCCGTACAACAAACGAAAATTTCCCGCCCCTTTGATCAGGCAGAAGAAGTGCTCGGCGGCATTGCGTGGCTGGTCGATGCTCAGCGCGCCGGTTGCATGGATTTTCGTCAGCAGACCTTCCATGCCGTTGACCACGCGCTCGGGGCCGGCCTCGAAGAAGATCAGCGACAGCTTCGGATCCTGGCTGCCCAGCGCCATGATCAGACGGTGCAGGTTCACCGATTCATCGCTGTTGATCAGGTGGTGGAAGCCTCGGGCAATGTTCAGCAATACATTTTCCACCGGGATGCCGTCCGGCAATTCGAAGAACAGCGGTGGCAATTGTTCCTCGCATTTGGCGACGACGGCGGCGGAGAACAGCGTCTCCTTGTCGTTGAAATGGCTGTAGACCGTCAGCTTCGACACGCCGGCCTCGCTGGCCACCGCGTCCATGCTGGTGTTGGCGTAGCCATGGCAGAGAAACAGGGTTTTCGCCGCATCGAGGATTGCCTGGCGTTTGGCCAGATCCTTGGGGCGGCCCGGGCCGTTTGGAGCTGAAAGATTGTTCGACATTCTTCGCTTTTAATACTGGACTGGTGAGTTTGCTATTAATACCATACCCGCCAGTATAAATATTCCAAGCCTCATTCGCGAAAGGTCCGTCACCATGTTCCGCCATGCGTTGTCCTTTGCCGTGCCAGTCAGTCTGGCGTTCCTGTTATCGGCGTGCGGTCAGGAAGAGGTGACCAAAGTCACCGTACGCCCGGCCATGGTGGTACAGCCCGAGCCTTCGGCGCAGGCGATGGAAAGTTATCCGGGCGAGGTGCGTGCCCGTTATGAGCCTGATCTGGCATTCCGCATCGGCGGCAAAGTCAGCCGACGACTGGTCGACGAAGGCCAGCGCGTCAAGGCCGATCAGCCCTTGGCCGAACTCGATCCGCAGGATGTGCGCCTGCAACTGGAAGCCACCCGCGCGCAGGTTGCCGCCGCCGAGGCCAATCTGAACCTGGTCCGCGCCGAACGGGATCGCTATAAAACCCTGATGGATCGGCAGATGGTCAGCCGCTCGGCCTACGACAACGCCGAAAATCTATATCGCTCCGGCGAAGCCCGCCTTAAACAAATCAAAGCCGAATTCAACGTTTCGACCAACCAGGCCAGTTACGCGGTGCTGCGTGCGCCGCAGGATGGTGTGGTGGCCAAGCGTTCGGTGGAAGTCGGTCAGGTGGTCGCTGCCGGGCAAACCGTGTTCACCCTCGCCACCGATGGTGAGCGCGAAGTGTTGATCAGCCTCCCGGAGCAAAGCTTTGGCCGCTTCAAGGTCGGTCAGCCGGTTACCGTGGAATTGTGGGCACAGCAGGATCAACGCTTCGCCGGGCAGATCCGCGAGTTGTCGCCGTCCGCCGATCCGCGCTCACGCACTTTTGCTGCGCGTATCTCGTTCACCAGCGGCAAAGTCCCGGCTGAACTGGGGCAGAGCGCCCGGGTGTTCGTGCAAGCGGCTGACAGTGTCTCGCTGTCCATACCGCTTTCCGCGCTGACCGCTGAAAACGGCGCGACCTACGTCTGGGTGGTCAACGGCAACAACACGTTGAAGAAAACTCCGGTACGGGTCGGTCCGTTCGGCGAGAAAAGCGTGGCGGTGCTCGAAGGCTTGAATGCCAGCGACTGGGTGGTGGCTGCCGGCGTTCACGTATTGCTCGACGGCCAGCAGGTGCGACCAGTGGATCGCTCCAATCGTGTGGTCAATCTGGCGAACAAGGAGTAAGCCCCAATGCGCTTCAACCTCTCCGAATGGGCGTTGCGTAATCGCCAGATCGTGCTGTTCCTGATGCTTTTGCTCGCCGTTGTCGGCGCGTTGTCCTACACCAAACTCGGCCAGAGCGAAGACCCGCCGTTCACTTTCAAGGCCATGGTCATCCAGACTCGCTGGCCCGGTGCGACCGCGCAGGAAGTCTCGCGCCAGGTTACTGAACGGATCGAAAAGAAGCTGATGGAAACCGGCGAGTACGAACGCATCATGTCGTTCTCACGCCCCGGTGAATCCCAGGTCACCTTTATCGCCCGCGACTCGATGCACTCCAAGCAGATCCCTGACCTCTGGTACCAGTTGCGCAAGAAGGTCGGCGACATTCGCCAGACCCTGCCGCCGGGGATCCAGGGGCCGTTCTTCAACGATGAGTTCGGCACCACCTTCGGCAATATCTATGCGTTGACCGGCGACGGTTTCGACTACGCCGTGCTCAAGGATTACGCCGATCGCATCCAGATCCAGCTGCAGCGGGTCAAGGACGTCGGCAAGGTCGAACTGCTCGGCCTGCAGGACGAGAAAATCTGGGTCGAGCTGTCCAACGTCAAGCTCGCCACCCTCGGCTTGCCGCTGGCGGCAGTGCAGCAGGCGCTGGAGGAACAGAACGCGGTGTCCACGGCGGGGTTCTTCGAAACCGGCAGCGAGCGCTTGCAGCTACGCGTCTCGGGGAATTTTCAGACAGTCGATGAGATAAAGAACTTTCCGATCCGTGTCGCCGATCGTACGTTCCGCATCTCCGATATTGCCGATGTACGTCGCGGTTTCAGCGATCCACCGGCGCCGCGCATGCGTTTCATGGGCGACGATGCGATCGGTCTGGCCGTAGCGATGAAGGACGGCGGCGACATTCTGGTGCTGGGCAAGGCGCTGGAGGGCGAGTTCTCGCGGATCCAGAAAAACCTCCCGGCCGGCATGCAGTTGCGCAAGGTGTCCGATCAGCCGGCAGCGGTAAAAACCGGCGTCGGCGAGTTCGTCCAGGTGTTGGTCGAGGCGTTGGCGATCGTCTTGCTGGTGAGCTTCTTTTCCCTCGGTGTGCGCACCGGCATGGTCGTCGCGCTGACCATTCCGCTGGTGCTGGCGATGACCTTCGCTTGCATGTATTACCTCGGCATCGGCCTGCACAAGATTTCCCTCGGTGCGCTGGTGCTGGCGCTGGGCTTGTTGGTGGATGACGCGATCATTGCCGTGGAAATGATGGCGATCAAAATGGAGCAGGGCTTCGACCGCATTCGCGCGGCGAGTTATGCCTGGACCAGCACCGCATTCCCGATGCTTACCGGCACGCTGATCACCGCCGCCGGCTTCCTGCCGATTGCCACTGCGCAGTCCGGCACCGGTGAATACACCCGCTCGATTTTCCAGGTGGTGACCATTGCCTTGCTCGCGTCGTGGGTCGCGGCGGTGATGTTCGTACCGTATCTGGGGGAAAAGCTCCTGCCGGATCTGGCGAAAATTCACGCGGCAAAACACGGTACTGGCGATGGTCAGCCGGATCCGTATGCCACGCCGTTCTATCAGCGCGTGCGGCGTCTGGTGGAGTGGTGTGTGGCGCACCGAAAGACGGTAATCGTGCTCACCGTGGGCCTGTTTATTGCCTCGGTGATGTTGTTCCGCTTTGTGCCGCAGCAGTTCTTCCCGGCTTCGAACCGGCTGGAGTTGATGGTCGACCTGAAACTGGCCGAAGGCGTTTCGCTGGCCAACACCACCAGTGAAGTCAAACGCCTCGAGGCGCTGCTCAAGGAGCACGCCGGCATCGACAATTATGTGGCCTATGTCGGCACCGGTTCGCCACGCTTTTATCTGCCGCTGGATCAGCAACTGCCGGCGGCGAGTTTTGCCCAGTTTGTGGTGTTGGCAAAAACCATTGAAGAGCGTGAAGCGCTGCGCAGTTGGTTGATCGAAACCCTCAACGAACAGTTCCCGGCTCTGCGTTCGCGGGTCACTCGCTTGGAAAACGGGCCGCCGGTTGGCTATCCGGTGCAGTTCCGCGTTACCGGTGAACACATCGAAGAAGTCCGTGCATTGGCGCGCAAGGTGGCAGCAAAGGTTCGCGAGAATCCGCATGTGGTCAACGTGCACCTGGACTGGGAAGAACCGAGCAAAGTTGTTTATCTGAACATCGATCAGGATCGCGCCCGCGCCCTCGGTGTGAGCACCGCCAATCTGGCGAAATTCCTGCAGAGTTCGCTGGTCGGCTCGACCGTTAGCCAGTACCGCGAAGACAACGAGTTGATCGAGATTCTGCTGCGCGGTACCGTGCACGAGCGCACTGAGTTGTCGTTATTGCCGAGTCTCGCGGTGCCGACCGATAACGGCCGCAGTGTGGCGTTGTCGCAGATTGCCACGCTGGAATATGGCTTCGAGGAAGGCATCATCTGGCACCGCAACCGCCTGCCGAACGTGACCGTGCGCGCGGACATTTATGGCAAGGAACAACCGGCGACGCTGGTCAAGCAGATCATGCCGACGCTGGACCCGATTCGCGCTGAGTTGCCCGATGGTTATCTGCTGGATGTCGGCGGCACGGTGGAGGATTCCGAGCGCGGGCAGAAGTCGGTGAATGCCGGGGTGCCGATGTTCATTGTCGTGGTGCTGACCTTGCTGATGGTGCAGTTGCGCAGTTTCTCGCGTACGGCGATGGTGTTTCTCACCGCGCCACTGGGCCTGATCGGGGTGACGTTGTTTCTGATGGTGTTCCGGCAGCCGTTCGGGTTTGTGGCGATGCTCGGGACCATCGCGTTGTCCGGGATGATCATGCGCAATTCGGTGATTCTGGTCGATCAGATCGAGCAGGATATTGCATCGGGGCTTAAGCCCTGGCAGGCGATTATCGAGGCTACGGTTCGGCGCTTCAGGCCGATTGTATTGACGGCGCTGGCGGCTGTGCTGGCGATGATTCCGCTGTCGCGCAGTGTGTTTTTCGGGCCGATGGCGGTGGCGATCATGGGTGGGTTGATTGTTGCGACTGCGCTGACGCTGTTGTTTTTGCCGGCGTTGTATGCGGCCTGGTTCAGGGTGCGTAAGGAGGCTTGAGGTTTTTGTGTCGTGGCGGCCTTCGGGCCGACCATGACTTGGGGGTTTTGGGTGTATATCCGGTGCTGTGGGTGGTGCGGCTGGCGGTTTCGCCCTTACGGCGAGGCACTTTTTCCAGACGCCGAAAAAGTACCCAAAAAGGCTTGCTCCTGCGTTCGGCCCTTGCAGGCTCGGGTTCCTTCGCTCCGGGACTGATCCGGGCGCAGCGGCTACGGTTTGCTTCGCTGCACCTCCTTCCGCTGTGTCTGGCTGCGCCAGACGGTCGCTGCGCTCCCACGCCCAGATCAATCCCTCCACTCAGCCTTCCGACGTCGCCGGTGGATCAAGATCAAAAGCAGTACTCGAGCTTGCGCTCATTGTTGAGTGGGGCGGCTTCGCCGCGGGCAGCTTCGCTGCTTTGATTTTGCTTTTGCTTTTGTGGGAGCGAGCTTGCTCGCGAAGGCGGCCTGACAGCCAATTCATTTCGAATCGCCAATTCACGCTGCCTTCCTACAGGTTTTTCAGAATCCTCCGATCTTGAGGCGCTGGCCGTCCAATGCTGTACTCCGGGTTCTGCTTTTCCGAGTCCTTGAGTCTGTCTGATGAAGAAACCACCGACATTAGCCGGCAGAACGGATCCTGTTTTCGACCTGTTGGCCCGCTCGCCACACAAGCAACGACTTGCGGATTATCTGGCGCTGCTCAAGCCGCTCGATGATCAGGGGCGCTACTTGCCATTCGAGGCGTTGCGCTTTCGCTGGGCGGTAGGGTTGGACGCGAACCTTTGTTGGGCGTTGGTGAAGAAGGCGCGGGCGGCCCAGTACATTCATTTGTTGCCGTTGGGCGAGCCGGTGCAGTGGGGCAAGTACGTGCCAACGCCGTTGGCGCAAAAAACCTTGGCTGTGGTGGATCGTTACGCCAGTACGGCCGCGCTGGATTACATGACCAGTCAGATCGGCGAGCGGGCGCATTTCTCCTGTCTGCTCAATGACCTGATCGAAGACGAAGCCATCGCCAGTAGCCAGTTGGAGGGCGCGGCGACTACCACGCGCGTAGCCAAGGACATGCTCAAGCATCAGCGCCAGCCGCGGACGCCAGATGAGCGCATGGTCATGGGTAATTATCGAATGATGAATTTCGCTTGGGAAAAGCGTTATGAACCTCTGAGCATTGAGCTGATTGCAGAGATCCATCGAGTGGGTGTGGAGGGGATCGATGACGAGCAGTATTCCCCCGGATTGTTCCGGACCAATGATGAGGTGGTTGTTCAGGATGGTTCAGGCAACACCGTGCACCGACCACCTCCTGCTGCAGGATTGGTTGCGCGGTTGGCGAGGTTGTCCGCCTGGATCAACCGGCCCGCTGCCTCGATTCTGGACAAAAATTATCTGCATCCACTGATCAAGGCCGTGACGCTGCATTTCGCCATGGGTTATGAACATCCATTTCGCGACGGTAACGGACGGGTCGCGAGAGCCTTGTTTTACTGGTTCATGTTCAAACATGAGTTCGCGGCGTTTCGCTACATTGCGATCAGTCTGCTGCTGCGCAATGCACCGGTGAAATACGGACGCTCCTACCTGCACACCGAGGCAGACGAGCTGGATCTGACTTATTTCATCGAGTTTCAATGCGCGGTGATTTTGCGAGCCGTGGTCGGTTTTATAACTGTGTACCGCAAGAGTCTGGCAGACACTCAGGACTTTGAGCGCTGGCTGACGAGCTCTGGCGTAATTGCTCAACTGACGGAACGGCAGCGCGCGGTTTATCAGGTGGCTAAAAGCGGGGAGGCGAAGGAGTTTACGGCGAGCAATGTCGCGGAAAATTTTTCCTGCTCGGGTAGCGAGGCGGCGTCGATTCTGGAAGAGCTGGACCAATTGCAGCTTTTTGAGAGAAGGAAGATGGGGCGGGAGTGGGTGTTTTTTTTACGTAGTTCTTTACGTGGAGGCAAGCATGGGAGCGAATTG
The DNA here is from genome assembly GCF_008923895.1 of Pseudomonas sp. GXM4. Taxonomy (NCBI): domain Bacteria; kingdom Pseudomonadati; phylum Pseudomonadota; class Gammaproteobacteria; order Pseudomonadales; family Pseudomonadaceae; genus Pseudomonas; species Pseudomonas sp. GXM4. Next base: position 21,936 of record NZ_WBRZ01000030.1, on the reverse strand, counting down.
AATCGCCCCCATGTTGTAACGACTTAAAGCGTACCAAACACCTTCTTCGCCAGACTCGTCGCCGCAGCGGCCGGGTTCTGACGTATCGTCTCTTCCTGCTTGCCGATCATCTCGAACAAACCATTGAGTGCCTGTTCGGTGACGTAGCTTTCAACGTTGGCGCTCTTGGCGTCGACGACACCGAAAGCCGCAGCTTGACCTGCAAAGGCGTTGTATTTCTGCGCGACGCCGACCTTGTCGGTGGCTTGTTTGACGATGGGCAGGAATTTCGCGCGGATCTGTTCGCGGCTGGATTTGTTCAGGTACTGGGTTGCGGAATCGTTGCCGCCGCTGAGGATGCCTTTGGCGTCGGCCACGCTCATTTTCTTCACTGCATCGACGAGGATTGGCTGGGCCTGGGTCACGGCGGATTCGGCGGCTTTGTTCATCGCGGTTTCCAGTTCTTCGACCTGGGCGCCCATGCCGAAGGCTTTCATCTTGCTTGCGGCTTTGCCGAGTTTGCCTGGCAGTTCGATTTTCACTTCGGGGTTATTGCTGAAGCCGCCCGGGGTGCCGAGTTGTTTCACGGCGATCTGGGCGCCTTGGGTCAGGGCGTCCTTGAGGCCGCCGGTGGCGTCTTGCTGGGACAGGTCGCTGAGCGACAGGGCCAGGGCGTTGGCGGAGATCAGCAAGCCGGCGCAGGCAGCGGCGAAGCGAAGGGTAGGGCGGCGCATGGCGTCTTCCTTTGGCGAGTGGATTAACGAACGGCGTCGACGCGGATTTTCAGCGGCTGCGGGTCGTTGCCGTCGAGTTGCACGGCGTGGTTTTCGGTGGTGATGAACATCAGCTCGCCGTTGACTTCAATGCGCGCGCTGACCGAGTAACGGTGGCCGGATTTGACCTGCGCCGGATCGTAGCTCAAATGGAATGGCAGCGGCACCTGGCCTTTGATCGGGCTGTTCTGTTCGGCGAGGACGATGGCCGGTGCATCGGCCAGCGACACATCTTGCAGGCTCACGCTCAGGGTCGCGCTCGGGGGCAGGGCGATGCGTTGCAGGTAGAAGACTTCGCCGTCGAGGCTGGCCTTGCCGGCGGGTGTGGTTGATTGGCAGGCGCTCAGCAGGGTGGCGGCGGCGAGGGTCAACAGTTTTTTCATGGGTGAATCTCCTTTCAATGTGGGAGCGAGCAGGCTCACTCCTACAGGGATTTGCGTCAGGCTTCCGGCAACGCGGTAACTTGATCCGCCGCATCTTCACTGCGGTGCAGCGCGACCTGGCGGATCGACAGGCGAATCTCCGCCGGCAGCACGCGCTTGGCCGCGCCTTCGGCCAGCTCGCCGAGCAGTTCGTGGTAGCTGAGCTTGCCGGCTTCGTCGCGGCGCAGGACGTCGAGGTCGAGCAGGGTCTGGATGAAGTGGCGGAACAGACTCTTGTCGAAAAACTCTGGGGCGTTCAGGCCATGGAGGATCGACAGACGCTGGGCCATCACTGTGCACAGATCTTCCAGCTCTTCGGCGCTGATGCTGTTCTGGCCGCTGTTGAGCAGCAAAGATACGGTCATGTAGAACCGCTGCAGGGTCTGCGCGATGCTTTTCGACAGTAGTGTCAGCAGCACGAAATGCCGCGAACTCGGTGCCGGGCGCAGGTAAACGTCCTTCTCGAAACGCAGCAGGCCCTGCTCGACGAAGGCTTCCAGCCACTGGTCGATCACTGCATCTAGTTCGTCCAGGCTCCAGCGGATGAACAGCTCCGATTGCAGGTACGGATACAGCGCGCGGGTGTAGCGCAGGATCTGCTCGCGGCTCATGCGCGAGGTGCTCTGGAAGAAACTCGCCAGCAACGACGGTAGAGCGAAAATGTGCAGGACGTTGTTGCGGTAGTAAGTCATCAGGACCGCGTTCTGCTCGTCCAGATACAGAATCTTGCCCAGCGCATCGTTCTGCTCGGCGAGCAGATCCATGTCTTTCACATGCTCGATCAGCGCCCGGCCATCGCCTTCCGGCAAGGTGGTGTGCGGCGAATACGGGACTTTGCGCAGCAGCGCCAGATACAGGTCCAGCACCCGCGCCATGGCGCGATCATCCAGGGCCAGACGCGTGGTCGACAGCAGAGCCAACGCCACCAGATTCACCGGATTGATCGCCGCCGCTTCGTTGAGGTGGCGGGCGACTTTCTCGCCGAGGCGGTTGGTGGTTTCGTTGAGCCACGCAGGTTTGAACTGCGGGCCGAGCTCCTGCCGGCGCCAGTCCGGTTGCTCGGCGTCGAGAAACTCCGCCAGTTTGATTGGCTCGCCGAAGTTGACCGCGACCTGACCGAAGCGCTGCTTGAGCGCGCCGATCACTTTGAAAATATCGAAGATCGATTCTTTTTTCTTGCTCGCCCCACGCAGTTCGCCGAGGTAGGTGCGGCCTTCGAGCACGCGCTCGTATCCGATGTACACCGGCACGAAGACGATCGGCATCCGCGACGAACGCAGGAAACTGCGCAGGGTGATCGCGAGCATGCCGGTTTTCGGTTGCAGCATGCGCCCGGTGCGCGAGCGCCCGCCCTCGACGAAATACTCGACCGGGAAACCTTTGGTGAACAGCGTGTGCAGGTATTCGTTGAACACCGAGGTGTACAGCGGATTGCCCTTGAACGTGCGGCGCATGAAAAACGCGCCGCCACGGCGCAGCAGGCTGCCGATCACCGGCATGTTCAGGTTGATCCCGGCGGCGATGTGCGGCGGGGTCAGGCCGTTGCGGAACAGCAAATAGGAAAGCAGCAGGTAGTCGATGTGGCTGCGGTGGCACGGCACGTAGATCACTTCGTGACCCTGCGCGACGTTCTGCACGCCCTCGATGTGGTTGACCTTGATGCCGTCGTAGATCTTGTTCCAGAACCAGCTCAGCACCACTTCGAGAAAACGGATCGCAGTGTAGGTGTAGTCCGAAGCAATCTCGTTGCCATAGCGCAGGGCCTGAGCCTTGGCCTTTTCCGGGGAGATTTTTTCGCGCTCGGCTTCGTCGAGGATCGCCTGTTTGACCAGCGGCTGGTTGAGCAGGCCTTTGACCAGATTGCGCCGGTGGGAAATGTCCGGGCCGATCACCGCAGCTTTGAGATTGCGGAAGTGCACGCGCAGGATGCGCTGGGCCATGCGCACGGTGCGCTCGTGGCCCTTGTTGTGATCGATCAGTTCGCGCAGGTGAATCGGCGCGGAGAACTGCACGCGGGTTTTACGCCCGAGGACGATGATGCTCAGCAGTCGGCGCAGACGACCGGTGACCGCCCAGCTGTCAGCGAACAACAGTTTCCATGGACTGTTTTCGCTGTCTGGCGACTGGCCCCAGAACACGCTGACCGGAATGATTTGCGCGTCTTCGGCAGCGTTCTGCGTCAGCGCGCTGACCAGGCGGGTGAGAGTCGGCGGCGCGCCGCGTTTGTCCTGGCGACCGAGCCAGTCCGGGTCCGGTGTCAGATAAAAAAACGCCGCAGGTTCGATCAGCGTACCGACCGACACAGCCAGCACCGGGCGTGGCAAACCGGCCTTGGTGCACTCTGTGTCAACCACCGCCAGATCGGTCAGCGAGGGGTTTTGCAGGACGTAGAACACCGGACGACTGCGGTCGAGGTTGAGGGTGAACGACGACTGATTGATGGTCTCGGAGCGAACCCAGAGATACAACAGGCGGCGCAGGGTGCCAAACACAAGACGGCGGAACGGGGAACGGGTCATACGGCTTCTGCGTGAGTGAATAAAACCGAGCAGGCGCTCGGGGCGGACAGTTTGCCGTATTAGGCGAAAATCGGCAAAAAAGCGCCGAAGTAATCTCCTGTTGAGAGTTTCTTCACCTGTCATATACTCGGCGCTCTGTTGCCGGTGCCCTGTCATGGACGTCGGACGCAGGCTGACGTTCCTCGAAGGCTTTCCTGCGAAAAGCCCGTTCAATAATAAAAAAGGAGTATGAACAGATGGCAACACGCGAAACCGGCAACGTGAAGTGGTTCAACGACGCCAAAGGCTACGGCTTTATCCAGCGCGACGACGGCGTGGACGTGTTCGTGCACTACCGCGCGATACGCGGTGAAGGGCACCGCTCGCTGACCGAAGGTCAACAGGTTGAGTACGCGGTGATCACCGGCGAGAAGGGGTTGCAGGCGGAAGACGTTGTAGGCCTGTAAAAGCAGCTGCAAGCCTCAAGCCTCAAGCTGCAAGCAGTTCAGCTTGAAGCTTGAAGCTTGAAGCTTGAAGCTTGAAGCTTGAAGCTGCCGCTAAGCGGTCTTCCAGGTGATCTCTTCTTCTCCGTCTTCGCTGATGCGAATCCAGCGATCAGCGGTTTCTTCACCTTCTTCTTCGACCCACGTTCCCGGTGCGCAGCGCACCTCGACGTTCAGTGCGGCAAAGGCTGCGCGGGCGCAGGCGATGTCGTCGTCCCAGGGGGTCTGGTCGCTTTCCAGGAACAGGCTGTTCCACTTGCCCACGGCTTTCGGCAGCCAGGTCACTGGCACGTTGCCGGCCTTGCACTTGTACGTCTGGCCTTTCTGCACCCAGTCGCTGCACGGGCCCAGCGCTTGGCCGAGCCAGGCGGCGATGGCCTTGTGGTCGACGTCGGCGTCTTTCAGATAAATCTCGATGTCCGGTTGGCGCATGGATGTCCTCACTGCGGGTCTGAAAAATCCATTCGCGGATTTAGCCGGCCCCGGGCCTTTGCCCGAGACCAAAAGTTATTGAAGAACGAAATAATCGTAGCGCATCGACACGGTGGTCTCGAACGGCTCGGCCTGCTCGATCACCGCCGCACGACGCTCGGCACTGGCACGCCAGCCGTGAGGCGTCATCGCCAACAGGTTGGCGCGGTCCTCGGGCTTGTCCAGAGTCAGCTTGAGTTCCAGGGTTTCGCTGTGCGCCAAGGCCATGCCTGCCGGCACCAGGGCCAGGTGCTTGTCGTCGGTGTACTCGCGCACTTCGTCGTACAGGCGTTCGCGCAATTCCATCAGATGGCCACGGGTCGGGCCGACTTTCATCAGCCCGCCGCCGGCGCTGAGCAGACGCTTGGCTTCCTCCCAATCCAACGGACTGAAGACGCTGGCGAGAAACTGGCAACTGCCTGAAGCCAATGGCACGCGGGCCATGCTGGCGATCAACCAGGTAATCGCCGGGTTGCGCTTGCAGGCGCGTTTGACGGCTTCGCGCGAAATGTCCAGCGCGTAGCCGTCAGCATTGGGCAAAGCCTCGGCGATTTGCGCGGTGTAGTAACCCTCGCCACAACCGATGTCGACCCAGCGCTCCGGCGCATAACTCGCCGCCAATTCAGCCAGACGCCTGGCCACTGGCGCGTAATGCCCGGCGTTGAGGAAATCACGCCGCGCCTCGACCATCGCTTGATTGTCGCCCGGGTCGCGGCTGTTCTTGTGCTGCACCGGCAACAGGTTCAGATAACCCTGACGCGCACGGTCAAACCGATGCCCGGCGGGGCAGACCACGCCGTTGTCGACCGCGTTGAGCGGTTCATTGCAGATCGGGCACGCGAGCATCAGGCGAGCAACTTGATCAGGGTCTGGTAATAGATTTCGGTCAGCACGTCGAGATCGGCTGCCAGCACGCGCTCGTTGACCTGGTGAATGGTCGCGTTGACCGGGCCCAGTTCAACCACTTGCGTGCCCATGGTCGCGATGAAGCGGCCATCGGAGGTGCCGCCGCTGGTCGACGCCTTGGTCTCGCGACCGGTGATGTCCTTGATGCTCGACGACACCGCATCGAGCAGCGCGCCCGGTTCGGTGAGGAATGGCAGGCCGGACAGCGCCCAGTCGATGTGCCAGTCCAGACCATGCTTGTCGAGGATGTCGGCAACGCGTTTCTGCAGGCCTTCGACGGTCGATTCGGTGGAGAAACGGAAGTTGAACACCGCCACCAGATCACCCGGGATCACGTTGGTCGCGCCGGTGCCGGAATTGAGGTTGGAAATCTGGAAGCTGGTCGGCGGGAAGAAATCGTTGCCGTGGTCCCAGTGCTCGGCGGCCAGCTCTGCCAGCGCCGGAGCGGCGAGGTGGATCGGGTTCTTCGCCAGGTGCGGGTAGGCCACGTGGCCCTGCACACCTTTGACCGTGAGCTTGGCGCCGAGGGAGCCGCGACGGCCGTTTTTCACCACATCGCCGACCAGCGTGGTGCTCGACGGTTCGCCAACGATGCACCAGTCCAGACGCTCCTTGCGCGCGACCAGACGCTCGACCACTGCCTTGGTGCCGTGATGCGCCGGGCCTTCTTCATCGCTGGTGATGAGGAAAGCGACCTTGCCCTTGTGATTCGGATAGTCGGCGACGAAGCGTTCAGCGGCGACTGTCATCGATGCCAGGCTGCCTTTCATGTCTGCCGCGCCACGGCCGCAGAGCATGCCATGTTCGTCGATCACGGCATTGAACGGATCGATCTGCCATGCGGTAACCGGACCGGTCGGCACCACGTCGGTGTGGCCGGCGAAGCACAGCACCGGGCCGTCGTTGTTGCCATGAGTGGCCCAGAAGTTATCCACATCTTCGATGCGCATCGGCTCCAGGGTGAAACCGGCATCGCCCAGGCGCTGCATCATCTGCTTCTGGCAGTCGGCATCGATTGGGGTCACGGAAGGACGGCGGATCAGGTCGATGGCCAGTTGAAGGGTCGGCGATAGGTCGGCGTGGGCCGTCATGGAAAACTCCGGATCATGAATTTGAGCGAGGGCCAATGTGGGAGCGAGCTTGCTCGCGAAAGCGGTGGAACAGGCAACATAAGGGTTGAATGTTACAAAGCCTTCGCGCGCAAGCTCGCTCCCACAGGGATAGGAGCGCGCCCGCAAAATGGCGGTTATCTTAAAGCAAAACGGCGACCATTGGCCGCCGTTTAGTGCTGCGTTGCGGATTTAGACGACCGGTGCCGGCTCAGCCTTGGCCGCAGGTTTGGGCAGCGACGACAGGAACGCCATGATCAGCGCCGCCAGATACGGCAGCGACTGCACCAGCAACATGGTTACCCAGAAGCGCATGTCATTGCTCGGAATGCCCTGCACCAGGAAGATCCCCAGCGCCGCGCCCCACAGCAACAGCATGATGAACAGCTCCTCGCGAGCCTCGCTGATCGCCACCCAGAAACCGTGGTTGTCAGCGTTTTTCGGCGTGCGGAAGAACGGAATGCTGCTGGTGAAGAAACCGTACAGCACCGCTTTGGCGATGGTGTGCGACAACGCCAGCCCGGCCAGTGCCGCGCAGAACGCATCTTTCAGATTCACGCCGACGGCGCGGCGATAAAGGAAGATGATCTTGCCGACCTTGAACACGAAAAGCGCCAGTGGCGGGATCGCGAAAATCAGCAACGGCGGATCGACCCGTTGCGGCACGATGATCATCGCCGCCGACCACAACAGCGCGCCAACGGTGAAGAAGATGTTCATGCCATCGGCGACCCACGGCAGCCAGCCGGCGAGGAAGTGATAACGCTGGCCACGGGTCAGTTCGGTGTCCTTGCCGCGCAGCAGGCTGCGGGTGTGGCGCTTGATGATCTGGATCGCGCCATAGGCCCAACGGAAACGCTGTTTCTTGAAGTCGATGAAAGTATCCGGCATCAGCCCCTTGCCGTAGCTGTCGTGGTAATACGCCGCCGACAGGCCTTTCTCGAACACGCGCAAACCGAGTTCGGCGTCTTCACAGATGCACCAGTCAGCCCAGCCCAATTCCTCCAGCACGGAACGGCGGGTCATGGTCATGGTGCCGTGCTGAATGATCGCGTCACGGTCGTTGCGGGTGACCATGCCGATGTGGAAGAAGCCCTTGTATTCGGCGTAGCAGAGCTTCTTGAAGGTGCTTTCGTTCTGGTCGCGATAATCCTGCGGCGACTGCACCACGGCGATTTTCGGGTCGGCGAAGTGCGGCACCATGTGCTTGAGCCAGTTCGGGTGCACGCAGTAATCGGAGTCGATCACCGCGATCACTTCGGCGTCCTTGGCGGTATGCGGAATCAGGTAGTTCAGTGCGCCGCCCTTGAAACCGGCCAGCGGCGAAACGTGGAAGAACTTGAAGCGCGGGCCGAGGGTTGCGCAGTAATCGCGCACCGGTTCCCACACCGCCGGATCCTTGGTGTTGTTGTCGATGATCAGGACTTCGAAGTCTGGATAATCGAGCGCGGCCAAGGCATCGAGGGTCTGTTTGACCATCTCTGGCGGCTCGTTGTAGCAGGGCACGTGGATCGACACTTTCGGCCGGTAGTCGGAATCGCCCAGCACCGGCAGGAATTCCCGGCGGCGCTTGTGAATCCACACCGCTTCGGCCAGTTCATGGGCCTCGGTGAGCAAGACGATGAATACCCCGAGCGCACCGAGCGCCAGGAGGAATCCGACCGTGAGGCTGAACCACGTGCTGTATTGCTGGCTGTAGTCGTAACCGATGTATACCAGCACCGAACCGCAGAGGAACGCGATAAACGTCAGGAACGTGCGACCGCGCTGGCGCAGCGCCGAGCCGTCGATCATCAGCAGGGTCAGCGACAGCAGCGCCAGCACCACCGAGCCGATGGCCAGCACGCGCCATTGCGGAATCGCCACCACCGGGCCTTCGAAATTGAATTTCTGCTGGCGCGCGGCGTTGAACACGCCCCAGTAGGCGCCGACCGAACCTTCATCGCTGGCCTTCCACGGCTGGTCGAACGCTTCGATCACGAAGTAGTTGAAGCCTTGGCGATTGAGCTTGTTGACCAGCGTGCGCAGATAAATTGCCTGATCTGCCGGCGAGGCATCGGCGCCACCGCGCATGCGACCATTGCTCGGCCAGCCGACCTCGGAGAGCAGCAGCGGTTTTTTCGGAAAGAGTTTTTTCAGATCGCGGGCACGGTCGAAGACGAACTGGCCGGCCTTGTCCACCGGAATGAATTCCCAATAGGGCAAGACGTGGGCGGCGATCAGGTCAACGTGCCTGGCCAGTTGCGGGTATTTCTCCCAGATGTGCCATTGCTCGGAAGTGGTCACCGGTACTTTGACCGCAGCGCGCACCCGATCCAGCAGAACGATCAGGGCTTCCGGGGTGATTTCTTCACGAAACAGCGCCTCGTTGCCGACCACCACGCGCACGACGCTTCTGGAGGTGTTGGCCAGCTCGATGGCTTTGGTGATTTCCCGTTCGTTGCGTTCCTGGTCCGGGCTGATCCAGATGCCGAGGGTGACGCGCAGGCCGAATTCCTCCGCCAGTTTCGGGATGTCTCCAAGCGAGCCGTCGACCGAATAGATACGGATGTTGTCGGTCAGCTTGCTCATGATTTCCAGGTCACGGCGCATTTCATCATCAGACGGATACTGATCCTTCTGTGGGAATTGCCCCTGCTGGAATGGCGAATACGAGAAGCCGGAGATTTGCTGCGGCCAGTTCGGCGCCGTGACCGGGCGATTGACCAGCGCCCAGAAACCAGTGAACAAGGCAGCGATGGCCAGCACCACCACCAGGTTGAGTCCAAATTTACGCGATGACATAGCTGTTTCGGGTTCCAAAGGCTGTGGAACGAAGGATCGGTCGGATAGACGCCCGAGGGGCGCGCATCCTACACCGGCGGTTAACCAGTCGTACAACTGACGGGAAAATGCCTGACATTGGGCAGCCGTCTCTGACTTAAGTTCTTACACTTGTCGCTTGCAGCTTAAAACTTGTCGCTGCGTAGCCCTATAATGCGCGCCGGTTTTTGGGGTAATGGTCATGAGTACAGAAGATCCGCGGTTTGCAGGCATCGCCCGTTTGTATGGCATCGAGGGCCTGGAACGCTTGCGCGCCGCCCATGTGGCGATCGTCGGCGTTGGTGGCGTCGGTTCCTGGGCGGCGGAAGCCATCGCCCGTTGCGGGGTTGGCGAGATATCGCTGTTCGACCTCGACGACGTCTGCGTCAGCAATGCCAACCGCCAGTTGCATGCGCTGGACAGCACCGTCGGCAAACCCAAGGTCGAGGTGATGGCCGAGCGTCTGGGCGGGATCAATCCTGATTGCACGGTGCACGCCGTGGCCGATTTCGTCACCCGCGACACAATGGCTGAATACATTACGCCGGACATCGACTGTGTGATCGACTGCATCGATGCGGTCAATGCCAAAGCGGCGCTGATCGCTTGGTGCAAACGCCGCAAGATCCAGATCATCACCACCGGCGGCGCGGGCGGGCAGATCGATCCGACGCTGATTCAGGTCTGCGATCTGAACCGCACATTCAACGATCCGCTGGCTTCGAAAGTCCGTTCGACCTTGCGCCGGGACTACGGCTTTTCCCGCACCGTGACCCGTCACTACAGCGTGCCGTGTGTGTTTTCCACCGAACAGCTGCGCTACCCGAAACCGGACGGCAGCATTTGTTTGCAGAAGAGTTTTGTCGGCGATGGCGTGAAGCTCGACTGCGCCGGCGGGTTTGGCGCGGTGATGATGGTTACCGCGACATTTGGCATGGTCGCGGCGACCAAGGCTGTGGACAAGATTGTCGCTGGTGTTCGGCGCCCGGCGGACCGGGTCAAACCTCAGATTTGATGCTGGGTCTTTGATCGTTCCCACGCTCCGCGTGGTAATGCAGCCCGGGACGCTCCGCGTCCCATCCAGAGCCGAACGCGGAGCGTCCGTTGAGGCATTCCCACGCAGAGCGTGGGAACGATCAGTCAGCGAGCCAACTCATTCATCCGCTGAAGCACGGCATTCAGGCCATTACTGCGCGAAGGCGACAACTGCCGCGACAGTCCCAGCTGATTGAACCACTCCGGCAAATCCACCTGCTGCAACTCTGCCGCCGACAAGCCGTTAACCCGCAACAGCAGCAACGCCACCAACCCGCGAATCATCCGCGCATCGCTGCTTGCCTTGAACTGCCAGTGTCCGTCGCGCAACTCACCGACCAGCCACACCTGACTCTCACAGCCATGCACCCGGTTGGCCTCGCACTTTTGCGCGTCATCCAGCGCCGGCAAGCGATCGCCGAACTGCATCAGCAGCCGCGCCCGCTGTTCCCAGCCCGCCGCAGTCTGAAACGTCTGCAGCGCTTCGGCCGCTTCCACCGGCAGGCTCATCGCAACATCTCCAGGGCCTGGTCCAGCGCCTCGAAAAAGCGCTCCAGATCTTCCGAATCGTTATACAGCGCCAGCGACACGCGGATCGCGCCGGCCAGTTCGAAGCTTTTCATCAGCGGCATGGCGCAGTGATGCCCCGCACGCACGGCGATGCCTTGTTCGGTAAGCAGATGCGCCAGATCAGCGTTGTGCACGCCTTCGACGACAAAACTGGCCAGCGCCAGTTGCGGCTTGCCGAGCAGGCGAATGCCATTGCGGGCGGCGAGGCCGCGCAACAGGTAGTCGTGCAGCGCCGCTTCGTGGGCAGATACGGCGTCCTGATCCAAACCGGCCAAGTAGTCGAGGGTCGCTCCGAGGCCGATGACACTGGCGATCGGCGGTGTGCCCGCCTCGAACCCCAACGGCGCCGGGCGGAAGCGCGAATCCTGATAGTTGGCGTCGAGCACCATCTCGCCGCCGAATTGCCAATGCTGCAATTGCTCCAGCGCAGCGTTGCGCCCGAACAGCACGCCGAGGCCATCGGGGCCGTAGAGTTTGTGGCTGGAAAATACATAGAAGTCGCAACCCAGCGCCTGTACATCATGCCGACCGTGCACCACACCTTGCGCACCATCGACCACGGTCAGCGCGTTCTGCGCCTTGGCCATGCCCAGCAAAGCGGTCAGTGGCTGCCAGGCGCCGAGCACATTGGACAACTGGCTGACCGCCAACAAACGCGTGCGCGGGCCGATCAGGTGTACGGCAGCGCCGAGGTCGATCAGGCCGTCGGCATCCAGCGGCAGGATCACCAGTTTCAGCTGGCGGCGTTGCGCCAGTTGCTGCCACGGCAGTAGGTTGGCGTGATGCTCCAGGGCGCTGATGACAATCTCATCGCCCGGCTGAAACAGAGGCTCCAGACCATAAGCCAGTAGATTCAGCGCGCTGGTGGCGCCGTGGGTGAAGATGATTTGCCCGCTGTCACCGGCATTCAGCCATTGGCCAACCTTGCGCCGACTGTCTTCGAACGCTTGCGTCGCGTGGGCACCGGGCAGGTGTTGCGCACGATGCACATTGGCCGCGCCGTTGGCGTAGTAATGCGTCAGTGCGTCGAGCAGGGCCTGGGGTTTTTGCGTGGTGGCGGCGCTGTCCAGATAGGTCTGGTCTTGCCGTTGCAGCGCGGCGATGGCCGGGAAATCGGCGCGCCAAGGGGAGGGGATCATCATGAGTTCAGCCCTGTGAAATTGGGCGGGATGTACGCCAAACCTTGCGGGAGCGAGCCTGCACGCGAAAGCGTCCTTGAGGACGCCAAAAGCTTCGCGAGCAGACTCGCTCCCACAGGCCTACAGCGCTTAGTTGTGAGCGTGCAGCGCTTCGTTCAGTTCGATCGCCGATTTGTGGGTCTTGCATTCCACAGCACCGGTTTCCGAATTGCGACGGAACAGCAGATCAGTCTGACCGGCCAGCTCACGCGCCTTCACAACCTTGACCAGATTGTTGTTTTCGTCGAGCAGCGCAACCTTGGTGCCAGCGGTCACGTACAGGCCCGACTCCACAGTGTTGCGGTCGCCCAACGGAATGCCGATACCGGCGTTGGCGCCGATCAGGCAGCCTTCGCCGACCTTGATCACGATGTTGCCGCCGCCCGACAGGGTGCCCATGGTCGAGCAACCGCCGCCCAGGTCCGAACCCTTGCCGACGAATACGCCAGCGGAAACGCGGCCTTCGATCATGCCCGGGCCTTCGGTGCCGGCGTTGAAGTTGATGAAACCTTCGTGCATGACGGTGGTGCCTTCACCGACATAAGCGCCCAGACGCAGACGTGCAGCATCAGCGATACGCACGCCGGCCGGTACCACGTAGTCGGTCATTTTCGGGAACTTGTCCACCGAGAACACTTCCAGCAGCTCGCCGCGCAGGCGTGCTTCGAGTTGCATTTCTGCCAGTTCGCTCAGGTCGATCGCGCCCTGGCTGGTCCACGCCACGTTCGGCAGCAGCGGGAAGATACCGGCCAGGCTCACGCCGTGCGGCTTGACCAGACGGTGCGAGAGCAGATGCAGCTTGAGGTAGGCCTCAGGCGTGGAGGTCAGTTGCGCGTCTTCGGCCAGCAGCGTGGCGACCAGCGGCTTGTGGCTTTCGGCCAGGCGGGTCAGCAGCTTGCCTTGCACGGCGTCGATGCCTTTCACGGCTTCAGCCAGTTGCGCAGCCTGGGCGGTGGTGAAGGTGATGGCCTGGTTGCCTTCGGTGTAACCGAGGATCGGCGCAACAGCCGCGACCAGTTCGGCCGAAGGATTGAGCAGTGGCTGTGCGTAGAACACTTCCAGCCATGCGCCTTGACGGTTCTGGGTGCCGACACCAAAGGCGATGCTGAACAGGGAATTGGACATGTGAATACCTCTACAAAGAGTGACGGGCTGCTTACTTCAGAGCGGCCGCGTAGATATCTGGCTTGAAGCCAATCAGGGTTCGGTCACCGAGATCGAGCACCGGGCGCTTGATCATCGAGGGCTGTGCGAGCATCAGTTCGATGGCTTTCGCCTGGTCGAGATCGGCTTTGCGTTCGTCGTCGAGTTTGCGAAAGGTCGTGCCGGCGCGGTTCAACACAGTTTGCCAGCCGTGCTCGTCGCACCATTGGGTCAGGTGCTCACGGTCAATGCCGGCGGTCTTGTAATCGTGAAAGTCATAACTGACAGCGTGTTCATCGAGCCAGGTGCGCGCCTTTTTCATGGTGTCGCAGGCTTTGATGCCGAAAAGGTGCAACGTTTTACTTGAAACGGCCAAGGAATCGCCCCCTTTACAGGTGCTGGAAAAAAATGGTGACGGATTATGCCATGACCGGACGGTTTCGCGGCGCCTCAGGTCGATTTGGCAATGCAAAACCCCTGTAGGAGCTGACGAGTGAAACGAGGCTGTGATCTTTTGATCTTGTTTTCAAAGATCAAAAGATCGCAGCGTTCCGCAGCTCCTACAAAAGCGAGGGCTGCGACGTATGTGCAACGGTCAGCCACAGCCTAAGGCGCTAATATGGCAGTTCAACGCTGTCGATCGCCTGAGATTCTGGTTTTATGCAAACTGCTTACACCGTCCTCATCCTGCTGATGCTGGTCAGCGTCTCGCGACTGGTCGGGCGGGTCATCCCGCTGCCGTTGCCGCTGGTGCAAATCGCCGCCGGTGCCTTGCTCGCCTGGCCGACGCTTGGCCTGCACGTCGCCCTCGATCCCGAATTGTTCCTGTTTCTGTTCCTGCCGCCGCTGCTGTTTTCCGATGGCTGGCGCATGCCTAAACGCGCCTTCTGGCAATTGCGCGGACCGATCCTGACCCTGGCCGTCGGCCTTGTTCTGTTTACCGTGGTCGGTGCCGGTTATTTCATTCATTGGCTATTGCCAACGATTCCGCTGCCAGTGGCCTTTGCCCTTGCCGCGGTTTTGTCACCGACGGACGCCGTGGCGGTTTCAGCGATTTCGCAGAACCGTCTCCCGACGCCGCTGATGCACATCCTTCAGGGCGAGGCGCTGATGAATGACGCCTCAGGCCTGGTGACCTTCAAGTTCGCCCTCGCTGCAGCGGTCACGGGCGTGTTTTCGTTGACCAATGCCAGTCTGACCTTCGTCGCGGTGGCGCTCGGTGGCCTGGCTGTGGGTGTAGCGTTGAGCTGGCTGGTCGGGCGCCTGCGCGCGTGGATGATCGCCCGTGGCTGGGACGATCCGGCCACGCATGTGGTGTTCATGTTGCTGCTGCCGTTCGCCGCTTATGTACTGGCCGAACGTTTGGGCGCTTCAGGGATTCTTTCCGCTGTGGCAGCGGGGATGATGCAGAGCTGGCTCGATCTGTTGCCACGCCAGACCAGCACGCGATTGCTTAATCGCAGCGTTTGGGCGCTGCTCGAATTTGCGTTCAATGGCTTGATCTTCCTGCTGCTTGGCCTGCAATTGCCAGACATCATCAAGGCGGTGGTCAGCCATGAGCCGACGCTGTGGCCGACGCTGTTCTATCGCTGCCTCGATGTGTTGGCGATCTTCGTCGCGCTGGTGCTGCTGCGCTTCATCTGGGTGCAAAGCATCTGGCGCTTGTCGGTGTTGCTGCGCCGACTGCGCGGCAAGGGTGAGCTGACGCAAGTGCCGACGGCGCGTTCATGCTGGTTGCTGACGGTGGGCGGTGTGCGCGGGGCGGTGACGCTGGCAGGGGTGATGTCGGTGCCGATGCTGATCGGCGCCGAGGCTTTTCCTGAACGCGATTTATTGATCTTCATTGCAGCCGGGGTGATTCTGCTGTCGCTGGTCTCGGCCTGTATCGCGCTGCCCTTGCTGCTGCGCGGCATCGACAAAAGTCCTGACGACAAGCGTCGCCAGGAAGTGCGCGACGCTTGGCGCAAGACTGCCGAAGCGGCGATTCACTCGCTGGAAAGCGAAGAAGTGGGCCCACAGGATGCCGCTCAAGCGGCGCTGGCAGCGGAGCTCAAGGCGCGGATCATGTCCGAATATCGCCATCAACTTGATGTGTTCAATGATTCCGCCGAGGCTCAGGCGCTGGCATTCCAGATGGATCTGCTTGAACGGCGTTTGCGCTTGAAAGCGCTGCGCGCGCAGCGTCTGGAACTCTACAGCCTCAGTCGTCAGCACCAGATCGGTGATGACGTGTTGCGAGAAGTGCTGGGGGAACTGGATTTGAGCGAGGCCAATCTGGGGCAGGTCAAATAACCGCTTGAGCGCTTGCAGCAGGGGACTGCCGCAAGCGCTCCGCGATCACTTCTGGCGGGTGATGAAGTCGCGAATCCGTTCGGCGGCTTCGACGCATTCCGCCAGCGGCGCAACCAGTGCCATACGCACACGGCCGGCGCCAGGATTGACGCCATCGACATCGCGAGACAGGTACGAGCCCGGCACCACGGTCACATGCTCCTGCTCGAACAGATCACGGCAGAACGCCGCATCATCGCCCTGCACATTCGGCCACAGGTAGAAGCTGCCATCCGGGCGCTGTACGTCCAGCACCGGGTTGAGGATGTTCAGCACCGCATCGAACTTCTCGCGATACAGCGCGCGGTTGGCGCGCACATGCACTTCGTCATTCCACGCGGCAACGCTGGCCAGTTGAGTCTGCACTGGCATCGCACAGCCGTGGTAAGTGCGATAGAGCAAGAAGCCTTTGAGGATGTCGGCATCACCGGCAACGAAGCCTGAACGCAGGCCCGGCAGGTTGGAGCGCTTGGACAGACTGTGGAAGACCACGCAGCGCTTGAAGTCATTGCGGCCCAGTTCGACGCAGGCGCTGAGCAGGCCCGGCGGCGGAGTCTGTTCGTCGAAGTACAGTTCGCTGTAGCACTCGTCGGCGGCAATGACGAAGTCGTACTGATCAGCCAAGGCGATCAGCTTCTTCAGGGTCTCAACCGGAATCAGCGCGCCGGTCGGGTTGCCCGGCGAGCACAGGAACAGGATCTGGCAGCGCTGCCAGATGTCTGGCTCTACTGCGTCGAAGTCCGGGTTGAAGCCGTTTTCATCCAGGCACGGCAGGTAATGCGGCTTGGCCCCGGCGAGGAACGCCGCGCCTTCGTAGATCTGATAGAACGGGTTCGGGCTGACCACCAGCGCATCGTCGCCACGGTTGACCACGGTCTGGGTAAAGGCGAACAGCGCTTCACGGGTGCCGTTGACCGGCAGCACATTGCGCGCCGGATCGATCCAGCCGTTCGGCACGCCAAAACGACGCTCGCACCAGCCGGCGATGGCTTCGCGCAGGGCCGGGATGCCGAGGGTGGTCGGGTACACCGCCATCTGATCCAGATTGTTCGCCAGCGCTTCGGCGACAAAACTCGGCGAACGGTGTTTCGGCTCGCCGATCGACAGGGCGATCGGGCGTTTGTCCGGGTTCGGCGTAACGCTGCCGAGCAGGGCGCGGAGCTTTTCGAACGGGTACGGCTGGAGCTGGTTCAGAGCGTTGTTCATGGGGGCCTCTTTTAAATGCTCAAGAGCTTTCTGTGGCGAGGGGATTTATCCCCGTTGGGCTGCGCAGCGGCCCCAAAAACCATCCACTGCGGTTCAACTGAATGTCCGCTTACACAGGTTTTACGACTGCTTCGCAGCCGAACGGGGATAAAGCCCCTCGCCACAGGGGATTGAATGTACCGGAGGAAAGCATGGGCTGCATTCACACGGATAAACGGGTGATTCAGATACTGATCCGCGAAAGTTTGATATCCGGTTCCTGATTGACGCTCAGCTGTTCGACGATCGCATCCTGCAAACGGCTGCACAGCAGCGGATCGGACAGCGGCTGGTTATGCGCGTCGGTGATGAAGAACACGTCTTCCACGCGCTCGCCCAGGGTCGCAATCTTGGCGTTCTGCAGCGACAGATCGAACTCGAGGAAAATCCCCCCGACCCGCGCCAGCAGGCCCGGCCGGTCAGGCGCCGTCAGTTCCAGCACGGTCACCGGACGCTGGGCGTCGTTGTGGATCGTTACTTGCGGGGCGAAGGCGAAGTGTTTGAGCTGGCGCGGCACACGGCGCTGGATGATCGTTGGGTAGTCGTCCGGGTTGCGCAGCGCTTCGGTCAGGCCTTCGCGGATCTGCTTGATCCGCGCGGGGTTGTCGCCGATCGATTCGCCTTCGTTGTCGAGCACGATGTAGGTGTCGAGAGTGAACTGGCTGCTCGAGGTGATGACCCGGGCGTCGTGAATGTTCAGGTTGAGCTGGTCCATCGCCGCCACGGTCACGGCGAAGAAATCGTGCTGGTCCGGTGCATAAATGAAGATCTGCGTGCCGCCTTCAAACTCGCGCTGGGTGGTTTCCTTGATCAGCACCAGCGGCCCGCCATCCACCGGTTGCTGCAGGATCGCATCGCTGTGCCAGGCTACATCGCCGGCGGTGTGGCGCAGGAAATAGTCATCGCCCAATTGCGCCCACAGTTGCTCGACGTCATCCGGGTCGGTGCCGCCGCGCACCAGAATGTCCAGCGCCGCGCTTTGCGTCTGGCGAATCTGTTCTTCGCGATCCACCGGGTTTTCCAGACCGCGGCGCAGGGCCCGTTTGGTTTCGGTGTAGAGCTGGCGCAACAGGCTGGCGCGCCATGAATTCCACAGCGTCGGATTGGTCGCGTTGATGTCGGCCACGGTCAGCACATAGAGATAGTCGAGGCGTGTTTCGTCGCCGACCGCTTGAGCGAAATCGTGGATCACCTGCGGGTCGGACAGATCCTTGCGCTGCGCAGTGGTGGACATCACCAGGTGGTTCTGCACCAGCCAGACGATCAGGCGGCTGTCCCACACCGGCAACTGGTGACGCTGGCAGAACGCCTCGGCATCGACCGCGCCGATCTCCGAGTGATCGCCATGCCGGCCCTTGCCGATGTCGTGATACAGACCGGCCATGTAGATCAGCTCAGGTTTGGGCAGCTTGGCCATGAGCTTGGCGGCCAGCGGAAATTTCTCCGAGACCTGGGTGTACTGCAGTTTGCGCAGGTGCTTGATCAGATTCAGCGTGTGCGCATCGACCGTATAGATGTGGAAGAGGTCGTGCTGCATCTGCCCGACGATAAAACCGAACTCCGGCAGATAACGGCCGAGAATGCCGTAACGGTTCATCCGCCGCAGATTGCGGTGGATGCCGATCTTGCACTTGAACAGCTCGATGAACAGGCTGGTGTTGCGGATATCGTTGCGGAAGTTGTCATCGATCAGGTGCCGATGTTCGCGCAGCAGACGAATGGTGTCGGCGCGCACGCCTTTGATTTCCGGCTGTTGGGCCATCAGCACGAAAATTTCCAGCATGGCGAACGGCGTGCGGCGGAACACATTGTCATTGCGCGCTTCGATGTAACCGTCATGCAGCTGGAAGCGTGAATTGATCGGTTGCGGCGGCGCCTCGTCTTCCGGAGCGAGGATGACTTCCTCGAAGTGCTGGATGATCAAGTCGCTTAACTGGGCGATGCTCATCACCGTGCGGAAATACTGCTGCATGAAGTTTTCGACCGCCTGTTTGGCGTCGTCTCCTTCAAAGCCGAGCAGGCCGGCAATGGTGCGTTGATGATCGAACAGCAAGCGGTCTTCCGAGCGGCCGGCGAGCATGTGCAGGGCGTAGCGCACTTTCCAGAGGAATTCCTGGGAGGAGGCGAGCAGGGCGTTTTCGCTTTCGACCAGAAAGCCTTCGCCAGCGAGGGCGCGCAGGTTCAGGGTGCCGTACTGACGCCGGGCCACCCACAAAATGGTCTGAATATCGCGCAGGCCGCCGGGCGAACCTTTGACGTTCGGTTCGAGGTTGTATTCGGTGTCGTTGTATTTGTGGTGACGTGCTTTCTGTTCCGCACGCTTGGCCAGGAAGAACTCCTTGGCCGGCCACATGTGCGCGGTGCTGGTGACGTCGAGCATGCGCTGGCGCAGACGCTCGGGGCCGCAGATGGTGCGGCTTTCCATCAGGTTGGTGACCACAGTCAGGTCGGCGCGGGCCTCTTCTGCGCATTCGTCGACCGAGCGCACGCTCTGGCCGACCTCCAGACCGATGTCCCACAGCAGCGTCAGAAAACGCTCGATGGAATCGCGGAAAACTTCGTGGTCGGCACTGTCGAGCAGAATCAGCAGATCGATATCAGAGTAGGGGTGCAGTTCGCCGCGACCGTAGCCGCCCACCGCCACCAGAGCGATGTCGGCGTCTTCGCTCCAGTTGAACTGCTCCCAGGCCTTTTGCAGGATATTGTCGACAAACCAGGCGCGGTCCTCGATCAGCCGGCGGATGTCGCGGCCATTGCGAAAACGCGTGTCGAGGACCTCGCGGGCCTGGCGGATCGCCTTCTTGAACGCCGCGATAGGACTCGCTTTGAGGGCCAGTTCAGCCTGGAACTGGCCGCGGTCGAAGAGTTCGGGATCCACCTGCGGCATCGATTGGCTTTCCTTCTATAGGCTGGGAGCGTTCTGGGTGTCAGGCCGAGATACGCGGGATGGTGTCATCGCTGCGCAAAGTGAAAATCTCGTAGCCGGTGTCGGTGACCAGCAGGGTGTGTTCCCACTGGGCCGAGAGCTTGCGGTCCTTGGTGATCGCGGTCCAGCCGTCGCCGAGAACCTTGGTGTCGGCCTTGCCCTGGTTGATCATCGGCTCGATGGTGAAGGTCATGCCGGCCTTCAGTTCCATACCGGTGCCGGCGCGCCCGTAGTGCAGAATCTGCGGTTCTTCGTGGAAGACCTTGCCGATGCCGTGACCGCAGAACTCGCGCACCACCGAGAAACCGTTCTTTTCCGCGTGCTTCTGGATGACTTCGCCGATGTCGCCGAGGCGGCAGCCGGGTTTGACGATCTCGATGGCCTTGTACATGCATTCCTGGGTGACCTGCGACAGGCGCTCGGCCCAGACCGGTACCTCGCCGACGTGGAACATGCGGCTGGTATCGCCGTGGTAGCCGTCTTTGATCACCGTGACGTCGATGTTCAGGGTGTCGCCGTTTTTCAGCGGTTTGTCGTTCGGAATGCCGTGGCAGACCACATGGTTGATCGAAGTGCAGATCGACTTCGGGTAGCCCTTGTAGTTGAGCGGGGCAGGGATGGCCTGCTGCACGTTGACGATGTAGTCGTGGCAGATCTGGTTGAGCTGATCAGTGGTCACGCCCGGTTTGACATGTTCGGCAATCATTTCCAGCACATCGGCGGCCAGTTTGCCGGCGACACGCATGCCAGCGATGTCCTCGGGGGTTTTGAGGTTGACGGTCATACAGGCTCTCTCTGCGCTCGGCGGCGCTTACGGATACGAATTGGGTGGCAAGCGTACATTTTGCGACCCTGAAAAACGCGATTCTACCAGACGAGAGGCGCAAATCCGCGCCTCCATGTCTGGCTTGTGTCTATACAATGGTGCCCATCGAGCCGATTCCAAGGGGGCTGCGCCCGTGTCCCTGGTGCGAATACAGATTCCGGGTTCCGTTTCTGCGCACCCTGTGGTATAAAATGCGCCGCTTTCCGGGGATGCCCCGAAAAGCTTAAATCCACACACGTGTCGACACGATGACCTGGGTGCCTTGGGCTTTATGCCTCTGGTTGGTCATTGGGATACGTGGAGGCCAAACCCGACTTATCAAGGAACTATCATGTCCCAAGTCAACATGCGCGATATGCTGAAGGCCGGTGTGCACTTCGGTCACCAAACCCGTTACTGGAATCCGAAAATGGGCAAGTACATTTTCGGCGCGCGTAACAAGATTCACATCATCAACCTTGAAAAAACCCTGCCAATGTTCAACGAAGCTCTGACTTTCGTAGAGCGTCTGGCCCAGGGCAAAAACAAGATTCTGTTCGTCGGCACCAAGCGTTCCGCTGGCAAGATCGTTGCTGAAGAAGCAGCACGTTGCGGCTCGCCGTACGTCGATCACCGCTGGTTGGGCGGCATGCTGACCAACTTCAAAACCATTCGTGCTTCCATCAAGCGTCTGCGTGACCTTGAAGTTCAAGCCGAAGACGGTACTTTCGCCAAGCTGACCAAGAAAGAAGCGCTGATGCGCTCCCGTGATCTTGAGAAGCTGGATCGTTCGCTGGGCGGCATCAAGGACATGGGCGGTCTGCCAGACGCACTGTTCGTGATCGACGTTGACCACGAGCGCATCGCGATCACCGAAGCCAACAAGCTGGGCATCCCGGTCATCGGCGTTGTCGATACCAACAGCAGCCCGGAAGGCGTTGACTACATCATCCCAGGCAACGATGACGCCATTCGCGCTATCCAGCTGTACATGGGTTCGATGGCTGACGCAGTTATCCGCGGTCGCAACAACGTTGCTGGCGGTACTGTAGAATTCGCAGCTGAAGAAACTCAGGCTGCAGCTGAGTAATCGACGCCCCTGGCGTTGACTCAGTAAGCAAAAAGGGGGCTTGGCCCCCTTTTTGCCACCTCGAAAACCATTTGTCGGCGCCCACGTCTTTATTTGTCATGTGCGGCAGCCAACATGGGTGGGTCGGGAAGAATTGAACGCCCGTTCGAT
>NZ_WBRZ01000003.1:0-80593 GCF_008923895.1 Pseudomonas sp. GXM4 | reverse complement strand
CGCCGTCGCGCGGGGCTGCCCAACTCAGCAAATCTCCCATACGAAAAAGCCCGCAAAGCGGGCTTCTTCAGGCATCGACCAAGCATGCCGCTTACTTGTTCCTCAACAACACATAAGTCTCACCGCCCTTGCGGTCATGCTGAAGAATGAAGTTGTTGTCCTGAATACGCACCTTCGACGGCACACGATCAGCGACCGGCGTTTGCGAGTAAATCTGCGCGGCACTCAGCAATTGTCGGGTCAGGCTGTCATCCGACTGAGTCTCAGTGGCGACGACGCATTCCTTTTCGGAGAGTTGCACGGAGAGATTTTTGTCTGCGGTGAAGCCGATGCGCGTGAAGCCCATGTCCACAAGCTCGGTAATGCCGTTCCTCTTGGCCGCTTCAGCCGAGCCGGCGAACGACGGGGCGGTTTTCAGACAAATGTCGATAAAAGCTTCAATGGCTTTGGAGGTGACAGGTGTCGGTGCGGTTGGCGTTGCGGTGGTGCAGCTGGCGAGCACGAACAGGCTGGACAAAGCCAGTGTGCGGAACAACGTATTGGACATGACGCGGGAATCCTTCCATTTGAAATTCGCAATGCAGCCGTCTGGCTGAAACCGCCGGACCGGGCGGCGTGCATGATAAATGAAAAACGCGATACTAGGCCCACCCCTGCAGCTTACTGTTCGCTTGTCAGATCACCTTTGAGTCCCATGAGACCCGGCGGGCTTGAATAGAGGTTCTCCAGAGCCGATATCTCAGCCAGTTGCTGCGGCGAAAGTGTTTTCTCTTCCTTCTCAAGCTGCTCGCGCATGGGGCCTGCAATATCATTCGGCAACGCTTGTTTGAGCGCCACGCGCAACAATCCGCAAGCCTTGAGCTTGTTACGCTGGACGCCCTGCCCATTATCCAGATGAACGGCGAGGGCAATCTGCGCCATAGCGTTTCCTTGAATGGCCGCCTGCAACAGCCAGTGATTGGCAAGTGGATAGTTCACGGGTACATCACCGCCACTGCTGTAGAGATAGCCGAGGACATACTGGGCGTTGACCCGGCCCTGATCGGCGGCACGGGTATACCAACGCAATGCGGTGGGTACGTCTTTCGGGATACCGGTGCCTTCTAAAGTGACCGCTCCCAATAATTCAAATGCAAGGCTATCGCCAGCATTGGCCGCTTGGGTGAACAATGTCACGGCGTGTTGAGGGTCGGCTGGAATTCCTTGACCGGAAATATAGAGCGTGCCTAATAGCGTAAGAGCCTCGGCATCTCCTTGGGCACCCGCCTTGCTAGCCCATTTGAAGGCCTGTTGGTCGTTAGCCTCAACGCCGTAACCTTTGTGATAAAAGATAGCGAGTTGTCGTTGAGCCTTGGTATGACCTTGTTCTGCTGCCTTGCTGAACCATTGTGCACCTTGGACAAAATCACTGGCCACCTCTCCACCCGCGATGCTTGCAACCCCCATGTAATATTGTGCGTCGGCGTATCCCTGATCGGCCGACTCAGTTATCCAATGCATACCTTTTGGTCGATCAACTTCGACGCCTCGACCGTAGTATTGAATGATGCCAATCTTGTATTGCGCCACCGGGTCGCCTTTTTCTGCAGCGCTCAAGTACCAGTCTGCGGCTTTGCCAGGGTTGCGGCTGACTATCAGCCCCTCCTCATAGGCTGAGGCGATCAAGACAGGAAGGCTATAAGGGCTCCGCCATAGTGCGATCACCAAGGTAACAAGAAGAAAGGCCAAGAGGCTGAGGCATAGAGGAATCGAGAACTTGCGCAATTTTGAATCCGTTCATGAATGGTAGGACAACGCTCGGGGCCAAGTCGCCCGACAGGTTATCGCCAGGTTTCATGCTCGCTGAAGGGCAAATCTACAAAAGAGCTCGTGCACACAGTGGGTTACCGCAGGTTCGCAGATTCGCAGATTCGCAGATTCGCCTGCCAAGGCTCACTCATAGAATTTGCCAGCTAACAGAATGGATGCACACCGCTGCCATATATTTGTTTCTGAAATGCTCGGAGAATTCCGAGCACTGTCGGTTGCCCAAGCAGCTGCTGCTTCGAGAAAAGTATCAACAGAACCATTTTCCCACTGCGAAACGCCCAACTCATCGCGCTTTAATGGCGTCACATTATCTAGCAAGGGTTGACTGGCAAAATCCGAACCCAGAGCATCGATGAATGCGATGAACGATTGCTCGTCGTTCACACGCTCCAGTAGTTCATCGAGATCAATCGACATATAAAGACATTCCGCTGCGGCATAATCGAATGAGAGATTCGCCGCGATTTTGTTCCGCGAAAGGAAAAAGAGTCAACTTCTATAACGGGGCACGTCGGGGCTGAAGTGGTTTGCGAGCGACAGCTTCCGGCCGAAAGCTGCCCTTCA
Organism: Pseudomonas sp. GXM4; assembly: GCF_008923895.1. Taxonomy (NCBI): domain Bacteria; kingdom Pseudomonadati; phylum Pseudomonadota; class Gammaproteobacteria; order Pseudomonadales; family Pseudomonadaceae; genus Pseudomonas; species Pseudomonas sp. GXM4. Next base: position 78,220 of record NZ_WBRZ01000003.1, on the reverse strand, counting down.
CGGATGGCAGATTTCGGCCAGTAGCGGACGCCTATGTCGAGCGCTAAGCTGACGTTGCTCTCTTCGGAATGGAGGTCACCCGTTGCGCTAAACTAGCGCGGTTGATTGCAAGTTCGCCGCTTACATCAGGGCCGCGATAGACCATGGAAGTTTCATGGTGCACATAGTCGCCATAGCGCTGCGCACTCAGCCAATTGAACGAGCCGATACACAGTAACTCCTCATCGGCCATAACTATCTTGCTGTGCACCTTGTTAACCACGCACACCTGAACATCCCGCATTCTCAGCGCTGCAATCGCGCCTTCGAATTCGACGACTTTCTCAGGATCGCCCTCCGGCTTGGCGCGCTTGATGCCAGTGTTGAACCCAAGGTCGGTATACACCACCACTTGGACGCCGCGCTGAACGGCGTTACCCATGATTTCCATCGCGCCGCTTTCCAGCATCCATCGCAGTCTGACCCAAGGCGTTACGATCTGAACCTGCTGGCGAGCCGCTTCAAGCGTCTGCATCAGAAACCGATCATGCTCTTCAACTTCATGCAGGTGGCTCAATCCTGTACGCGCTGTTTGTAAGTCATCTCTGGGTTGATACTCGAAAATCAGCTCGTTCGTCGAATCTGTAAACAGAAACTTGGTTAAAAGCCCGCGCGGCTTGCTTATCGGCACCTGGCTGAACAGGTCCATGTCGCCAAACACCAGGAAACTGTCCTTGGCCCGAGAAACGGCAACGTTCAGCATGCTGTCCTTGCGATCGATAAATTCGCCATCGGCATGTTTGGAATAGACCGCAGAGAAAATCACCACCGGCCGCTCCGCGCCCTGAAAGGAATGAACCGTACCGACAGTCATCTCGCCATCGCCTTTACCGGTCTTGATGCCCAGTGCTGTGCAGGCCTTGACGATCGCCTGCGACTGCGCGCCGAACGGCGTGATCACGCCGAGAATTTCCCACAGTTCCTTCTTGTAGCGCTTTGTCAGCTCGGCTCCATTCGCTTGAATCCACGCAGCGATCGTCTGCGCTTCCAAGAGGTTATGACGGCTACCGCCATTGCTCTTCTGGCACACTCCATCAATATGCAGGTAGCCCAGCCCCGGCAAACCATCTTCCAGTTTTCGCCCGCGCCGCGGCTGTAGCTTGCCCTTGTAGCAAAGGGCATTGCAGTATTCGATTATCGAGTCGTAGCAGCGACGGTGCTCATACAGATACATGCCTCGGGCGAGGTCGTGATCGTAGTGGTACCGACTGGTCGCCTGGGCGATAGCCATGACGCTGCCGTTGGCCGCGCTACGGCCGCTATCGCAAAAGGCGGCATAGTCATCATCGACCTTGTCGCGCGATAGCAGACCGGCGCCCATCAGGTTGCCGATATCGACCGCGGCCGGAATCGACCAGATCGGTTCGATCTGCTGAGTATCGCCGATTACCAACGCTTGCTTGGCGAGCGCGAACGACGGCGCGGCGACTTCGGGAAGGACTTGGCCAGCTTCGTCGACGATCAGTAGATCAATGAAGTTCAGCGCGTAGTCGTCGACGAAGCCGTTACCATCGTGCCGCTTGCAGTGCAGCTCCTTGGGCAGCCTGAAAAAGGTGGCCACAACGCAGGGCGTGAGCTTCATCCACCGCCGCCAGTTTTTCTCCAGGGTCTTGCGGCCGTTTTTGCCGCGGCTCTTGAGGATCTCTGGCAGGCTTTCGGCGACTTCCATAAGCCAACGACCTTCCCAATAATGGGTAGTCAGCAGGAAGATTTCGAAACGCAGGGAAGTGTCCGCCCACCTGTCGCAGTCGTTGAGAGTCACTTGGGCAGCAGGCCTGTCGGTAAGGGTAGGCAGAACAGCAATCACGGCCTGCCAATTCAATACGTGACGTTGCTCCGCTTGCAGCAATTGCCGGGCCTGCTGCAATCGGGCCACGACGACTTCCTGGGCCTTGCTGGCTTGAGCCACGGAGGCCGTCAACCGGGTCTCGATTTCGCTGATACTGGCGGCGTTTTGCAGCTCGGTGCTAGCCTCATCGAAATGTAATTTCGCCAAACGCAGACGTTTGCCAGCGACCGGGCCAAACCAGCCGAACAGTGTGTAGATCCACGGCTCATGGGCCAGGTAGTGTTTGAAAACCTTCAGACGTGCTTGCGCGTTCGCAAGCTCTTCGGCGTGGTTGAGGCGTTGTGCCTCAAGACGCGCAATGCCTGCATGTGGATCATCGCCCAGCAGTGTCCGGATGGCTTCGCGGGCGCCGACCAGTTCGGCCCAGGCGTACTCGATATCGGTGAGTTGCTGCTGGCGCGAACGGATCGCGACCTGGAGCTGCTTGACCGCGCCCTGGACGCTCAGGCTCCGATCATGGGGGAAGGCGATGGTGGCGCGGGCCAGGTAGGCCTGTTGCGCCTTGTCCAGATAGGACTGCGACTCAAGCTCGGTAAAAAAGCTTTTGGTCTGGTAGGTGCGGGCCATTTCCGCCTCGGCCGAAGACTTGGGAAAGTAAGCGCCGAAGCTGTTGATATCGGGCAGCCAGCGCCCCGCAAAAGGACCGCTCCCCTCTGAGAAGTCCTTGCCGAACGCTTTGATGATGTTGGTCACGGCTTGGTTGTTGGTGGAACTTGCCACAATCACCGGAGGCTCGCCACCGGCCAATGCGGCCTTGGCCCAGAGCGAGGCGACGACCGAAAGCAGCAAGGTGGTTTTACCGGTACCCGGCGGCCCGTTGACGGCCAGCACATCCCCCACATCCGCGACGAGAACATGAGCCAAGCCATCACGTTGGGCGGGCGTCAGGGCATATTCGTCTCCAGCATGGCCCAATCGCACGGCAAACTGGCTGTTGGCGGGCAAGCAAACTTCGTCAGGGCTGGAATCGCGCTGAGCGAAGCGGTCGAATAATGGTGCGTCGGGCTTGCTGTCGCGCAAGTGGTCGTAGAGGCCGACGATATTGCGACTGAAGCCGTCAGCTTTCTCTTCCTTGAACAAATAGCAGAAGTTCACCAGGTCGAAGCCATCCTCTGCCCCCTCCCAACCGCTGGTGACCTTGCGGAACATTTCCATGCAGAAATGGACATAGGCATTCCACTTGTCCCGGTGCTGGTCTGCGGTCAGCTCTTCACCCTCGGCGGATGGAGCGAACAGCGGCACATCTTCGGTGGACAAAAACGCATCCACGTCGACTTGGGCACCGATGACGAAATTATCGCGGTCCAGCGGTTCGAGAATATCGCGGGGCATCAGGGTTTGCGATGTCGGATAAAGACGACCATCGCGGGCGACCAACACTCGACATACAACTGGAGTGATGAACGCCGGAAGACCGTTTCGGGCTTTGCGGTGCTCCAGGCGAGACTTGTAAACCAAGGGCCGCAGGGTGATCTCTACACAGGCTGATTCAGCGGTTTCGTTGGCGAATAAGAGACTCACCTGCTCTGCCGGCACACACCCTGAGAATAAGGCCTCGATGGGTAAAGCGGTGAGCTTTCGGGCTTGGCTGGTGGACAAGGCGCCGTTGCCATTTTCGGCGTCGGCCAAGCAATTTCGCCAATAGTTCGCGAGTTTGAAGGAGTTGTCGTTCATCGTCCTGATTCAATGCGGACCGTGACTCACTGTGACGGTCGATGGATGGGTGATTAGGGCGAGGGTAGCGTGTTGGGTGAGGAATGGCCAACCAGGACATGCTGCGCACCGCGATGCTCCAGAACTGACATCGGCGTAAATGTGGAGGACCAACCAGAATACTCACGCCACACAAGTCCAATTCCATCGAGGATCGCATCTTGAGACTGCCTGTTAGTTCATGAATTAGACCCAAGTGCGGTAGACCAGCCCGTAATGACCGCGAATTAGATGTCAGGTTAGTATCGATGAATGGCGCCTCCCCTTCGTATCCGCCTCTCAAAACGTCAATTTTTCCGAGCCCAACTCCCAAACATCACATCACCGACGTAGATACCCGAAGAAGCTGAACGCTCCTGATCCAGACGCGCCTGCAACGTTTCAATGTCCACCTCTTCTGCATTGGCTACTCCTAATGCAATGATTCGTGGCAAGCATGCTCGAACGATGGCGCCAAGGCTGTACGGCGCATCAGGCGTTTGTATCAGGCACTCAGCGCGCACGCTTTCAACGGTCAAGCCGGCCTGAGTGAAAATGCCGTGCAGGTTGAACCCGATGTGCAAATCCGCTCCTTCGTGAGCAAGCATTTGCTGTAACCAACGTTGCGCTTTTTCATGCAAAGGGAAAGGCTCGACGCTGGCGGGCGCCATCGTCGTATCGTGTTCCTGGAAGATCATGATCCCACCGGGACGCAGACATCTCGACAGCGCTCGGATCGTCGCCACCGCATCCGGTTGATACATCAGGACGCGCCTGCCGACGATGGCGTCAAAAGTGCCGATAGAGTCTGGCAACTCCTGCAGGTCTCCCTCGAGAAAGGTCAGCGCATGTCCTGCGGTGCGCTGGCGTGCAACGGCCATGGCAGCGGCATCGTGATCAACGCCGATGATCTCCCCGTCTCTTCCCACGAGATCACACAGCAAAAACGAAACATCACCCGAACCGCAACCTACGTCCAGGATTCGCATCCCTTCACCAACGCCCGCATCGATCAGCAAGCGTGTGGTGAAGTCGAGTCGGTTCAGCGGCATTATCAAATTCCCTGAGCTTTCCGAAAAAATCATTTATGGACTGCTGTCTCTTGCCGCATAGGATGACCGCTTTTGGTCAAAAAGAGACAGTGGACATTATCTACGCCAAGAAGCTAGCGTCAGACCCTTTCAATTCGAGGACGACACCATGGATGCTATCGCCGACAACTAAAATGAAAACCATCGCCGCTACGTCGTGGAGCTCTGGGAAACAGTGTTCGGTTACGAAACCCCGCATAACACCCCCAGCCTGGCTATCGATAAAAAACTGGCCGCAGCCGATGGCCTTTTCTATGTGGCCCTGTCAGGACAAGAAGTCGTTGGCACCGTTCTCGCCGGATATGACGGCCATCGCGGATGGTTGTACTCGGTGACGGTGCACCCTTCGCACCGCAGAAAAGGCATAGGGATGAATCTGGTCCGTCATGCAGAGGGCGCGCTGACCGCGCGCGGCTGTATGAAAATCAACCTGCAAATCTTCAGCTCAAATGAAAATGTCAAAACCTTCTACGAGTCTCTGGGCTACTTGATCGAGCCGCGAATCAGTATGGGCAAAAAGATCGAGTCAAATATCGAGATTCCGGGAGAGCAGGTTTGATCAACGTCCGTTTCGGGTAGGAAGCGACCATTGATGAAGGTGTGCTTTTGGCCGAAAGCGGAAGATGCTCCAAAGCCCTGTCACCAGAAAGTCATGCCAATTTCCTAATCTTCATCCCTCCCGTCGCCCCAAGAGCCCGCATTCCAAAATGCCGCCCATCACCGCCACCTCCCCACTCCGCCAAAAGATCATCCTGCGCTCCGACAACCTCACCTCTTCCGACTTCGGCGCCCTGTTCTCCAGGCTCTTCGGCAACCGCTACGCCGATACTCCGCCGCCACCTTCCAACATCATCATCGGCGGGGTCTACGGGCGGCACGACGGGGTGAGTTTTCGGCGTATGCATTACCACGGCGATTTCAGCGTCACCCTCCCCGATCCGCAGAACGAAATCACTTTCGTCATCCCCACCGCCGGCAAGATCGTTTTCAATCACGTCACCGAGTCCATCGGCATGGCGCACGTCGGTCTGGCAATCGACAAGGCGGATATCCGTTCGATGCGCTTTGTTGACGATCACGCGCATCACGGCATTTCGATCAATCGTCAGCAACTCACCGAGCGGTTGTCGGCGCTGCTGGAGAAACCGGTCGTGCAGAAGATCGTGTTTGAGCCAAGCGTGGATCTGAATACCCCGGCATTTCAGGGCCTCAAGGCGTTGATCGATCTGGCCACGGGCACTGAGTTCGATGCCTTGATCAACAGCGGCACGTTGATGCCGTCGCGGTTGCGCGAGATGTTGATCGATGCGGTGCTGGAGGCGTGGCCGCACAACTTCACCGAGGCTTTACGGGGGCCGGCGCCGTGTGTGGCGCCGCGACATGTGAAGGTGGCGATGGAGTTTATTCAGGCGCATCCGCAGCAGTTGGTCAGTGGCGTGGATCTGGCGCGGTTGAGCCATGTCAGCCAGCGCGCCTTGCAGGAAGGCTTTCGACGTTTTGTCGGGATGTCGATCGTCGCTTATCAGCGGCAGGTGCGTTTGCAGCGCGCCTATGAGGCGTTGGTGCGCGGGCACGCAGGCTCTGTGACGGAGGTGGCGTTGCGTTTCGGCTTCAGCAATGTCGGGCGCTTTTGTCAGTATTTTCAAAGCGCTTACGGCGTAAGCCCAGCGGAGTTGAAGGCCAGGCGTTGACCATTCGGTCCGGCGAAACCTGCATTTGATTGAACAGCAGGAATCTCAGGGCGACTAACCCCAGACAGGTCGTTTGACGGCACCGCCGATTCAAGCGGCGTTTACCTGGCTGCGACCGACGGTGCGTTTCTGCGCGCGTCGGTGCAGGCTTCGCAAGGGGGTTTCCATGACCGAGGATTTCATCGGCTTTTTCACGGCTCACACGATTTTAGGAATTTCACTGGCGAACTGGGTCCTGGCGTTCCTCGCCGCGACACTCAGTTATCTGCTGACCACCACAGCGATCCGCTTCGTTTTCCGCAAGGTGCAGGCGCGGGCCAGTGCCGGCAATGGTCACCTGACCTACATGGCCAGCGAAGTGCTGGCGGCGACCAGCACCACGTTGCTGCTGTTGGCGTCGATTCTGGTCGGCATCGGCTTGCTGGATTTGCCGGAGCGCTGGCTCGGGCGGGTCAGCAGTTTATGGTTCGTGGTGGCGGCGTTGCAGGTCGGCCTGTGGACCAACCGCGCGCTGGCGCTGGGGTTGCATCGGTATTTCTCGCGGCATAACGCGACCGGCACTTTTCAGGCGAGCGCCCTGGCGACCCTGAGCCTGTGGGGCGTCAAGGTGTTGCTGTGGGCGGTGATTCTGCTGGCGATGCTGTCGAATCTTGGCGTCAACATCACTGCATTCGTCGCCAGCCTGGGTGTCGGCGGTATCGCGGTGGCGCTGGCGGTGCAGAACATTCTCGGCGACGTGTTCGCCTCGCTGTCGATTGCCGTCGACAAGCCGTTTGAGGTGGGCGATTTCATCGTCGTCGGCACGCTGGCCGGTACGGTCGAGCACGTCGGCCTGAAGACCACGCGCATCCGCAGTCTCGGCGGTGAGCAGATCGTCATGGCCAACGCCGACATGATCGGCAGCACCATTCAGAACTACAAACGCTTGCAGGAGCGTCGAGTGGTGTTCGAGTTTCGTCTGACTTACGAGTGCACCAGCGAACAGATCCGCCAGATCACTCAACGCGTTGAAAGCATCATCAAGAACGAAAAACAGGCACGCTTCGACCGTTGCCATTTCCGCAGTTTTGGTGAGAGTGCGCTGGAATTCGAAACGGTGTACATCGTTCTGGACGCCAGCTACAACGTCTACATGGACGTGCAGCAACGCATCAACCTGGCAATCATGGAAGCGGTGGCTGAGCTGGACGCGACGTTCGCCTTCCCGGCGCGCACCGTGCATGTCGCCTCCCTGCCCGAACCCAGCGCGCAGCCGGCACGCACACAGCAACCTTCGCGTGCGCAGCATGCTTGAGCGCAAGAGCCCGGCAATTTGCCGGGCTCGCTGTGTTCAAAACGCGTAACTGGCCTTGAGCCCGCCATTGAAACCATGGCTGTCACCGCCACCGTTGGCACCGACCTCAGCGCCTACACTCAGGGCGCCGAGGCTGGCCATCAAGCTAACGCCGCCGCTGAACTGGTCGCGATTGTCGAACGCCGCGCGCTGCTCGATATCCAGGCCCAGCAGGTGGCCTTCGCTGTCGACTTGCTGATCGCCGAGCGCACGTTCATAGCCCACGCGAACACCCGGGACCAACTGCCACGCACCCATGGCCACTGGGGCAAATGACACGTCGAGATTGGACACCGCGCTGCGGCGGGTCTGCTCGATGCCATCGACGTCGAGCGCCAGCTCACTGCCCTTCTCTTTGAAACCTTGCAAGTCGAGATGACTGACGCGAAAGCCCAGGCTCGGTTCGAGAGTCACGCCGTTGAGCGGTGCGCGATAACCCAACGCCAGGGTCGCGCCGGTGAGATTGCCATGGCTGTCGCCTTTGGCTGTGCCGAGGCCACCGCCAAGCTCGCGTTTGCTGTCGTAGTCGACATATCCGGCGCTGGCGTTGGCATCGACAAACATGCCGCGCTCAAGGCTGGTGAGGCCGTAACGCACACCGAGGTTGAGGAAGGTGAAGTCAGTATCGGCCTCGCCACCCGCTCCGCCCACGCTGCCCTTGCTGTAGCCAAAGCCGCCGCGTGCGCTGAGCTGTTCGCTGAAGCGCTGGGTGATGCCGAGCATCAGGCCCTGGCTGTGTTCGTTGCTGCTCTCGGCATGGGCCGAGCCGTCCGTGCCGAGGTAGCCGGCAAGCGCGGTGCTCCAGAGGCGGTATTGGCCAACCTTCAAATCGCTGCCACTGGCGAACGGTGCGGCGGCTTGTTCGATCATCGCGTTCTGCCGCAGCAGGTAGCTGGCCGCATCGGCGTGAACCTGACCGCCGACTTGAGATTCGACACCGCCCAGACTGCCGGCGTCGATCGCCGATTGCAGGTAGTAGTTGTAGGCGCTGTAGGTGCCGGACAGCTCGGAGTTCTGCAACTGCCGCAGCAATTCGGCACCAGCGGCGGCGTTACCGACCAGCCCGGCCTGCCCCGGCAAGCTGTTGTACTCGACCAGTTTGCCGCGCAGCACGTAAATGGTTTCCTGGGACAGACCGAGGCCCTGCTTGAGGTAGTTGTCCATGCTGCCGTACTCGGCGGCGACCTGGTCGAGACCGGCCTGCAAGTAACTGGCCTGCACGCCGAGCAGCGGCTCGTAGACAGCGGCCATGCTCGGCGGCAAGGCTTTCAAGGTAGCGGCGACGCGGGCGGCGGTGTAGTCGTTGGTCGCCAGATAATTGGCCATGATCGTCGCCTCATCAACGCCGGCGATGCTCTGCAACACGGCGGCGGTCCAGCCGGTACGGTCCTTGCCGGCGGTGCAGTGGAACAGCTGCGCGGCGTCGACACTGGCCAGCTCATTGAACAACTGGCCGAACTGCCCGCGCATGCCGGCATCGCTGACGAAAGCGCGGTTGGTGTCCTCCATCATCGCCACGGCCTCGGCGGCGCTGTGGAACGAGATATTGGTGATGTCCGCACCCGAGGTGGTGCTACCGATGATGTCGATATTGCGATAGGCCGCGCCGCTGATCATCGTGTCAGGCGTGGCGGCAATTTCGCTGGGCGTGCGCAAGTCGTAAATGGCTTTGATGCCGAGACCATTGAGCGTCGCCAGATCCGCCGCCGACGGCGTCAATGCGTTGGAGCGGTAGAACACGCCGCTGCGCATCACGCCGTCGTGGGCGGTGGAGTACGCGGTGGTGATGCCGGCGATGTCGCGAAAGTTGTCGATACCGCTCAAGCGCGGCGTGTAGAGGCTGACAGGCTCGGCCGCGTGGGCAACGGCGATGGACAGGCTCAGAACGGACAGCGAACACAGAAGACGTTGGAACACAGTGCAGCCTCATGAAATCAGCGTTGGGCTGGTTACTATGGGCAGGCGAGTGGGAAGGAATATGACAGTTTCGGCTGGCGACAAAATGCCTGCGCGAATGGGCCGTGGGGTGCGTGATCGGTCCATCAATCCTGCTTGAATGTGTTGAAGATCCCTGTGGCAGCGAGCCTGCTCATGAAAGCGGCGTGTCAGCCGATTATATTCAAACTGAAAAAAAGCTTTCGCGAGCAGGCTCGCTCCCACAGGGTTTAGGGAAGTATCCGTTTTTTCAATTTGTCGCGCGCAGCGACAACCCCTTATAAGACTGCCATCACTTTCAAGAACAAGAGACCGCCCCCATGAGCAACGCCTGGAACGAAGGTTATTTCACCGACGAAGGCTACACCTACAGCTATAGCCGGGAGATCAATCCGGTGTTCCTGCGTTACTGCCTGTTGTTGCGCGGTTTTGCCACGCTGGAAAGCAGCGACGGCGTGCACTGCGAACTGGGCTTCGGTCAGGGCGTGTCGATCAACATCCACGCCACCGCCAATCCGGGTTCGTTTGTCGGTACGGACTTTCACCCGGGTATGGCCGCCCATGCCATCGACCTCGCGACTGCCGCCAACAATGGCGCGCGTCTGTATGACGACAGTTTCGAACAGCTGCTAGCGCGCAATGACCTGCCACAGTTCGACAGCATCAGCCTGCATGGCATCTGGACCTGGGTCAGCCGCGACAATCAGAAACTGATCGTCGAATTCGCCCGCCGTCACCTGAAACCGGGCGGCATGCTTTACGTCAGCTACAACTGCTTCCCCGGCTGGTCGCCGTCGGCGCCGCTGCGCAATCTGTTCAGCCTGCATGACCGTTTCGCCAACGCCTCGGCGCGCTCCGATGAGCGTATTGACGCCGCACTGGAGTTTTCCGAAGCGTTGCTCGCGGCCAATCCGAAGTATGCCGCTGCGGCACCGAGCCTCGGCGCGCGGCTGCAGAGCATCAAGGGCCAGGATCGTCACTACGTCGCCCACGAATATTTCAACCGTGACTGGAACTGCATGTACTTCGCCGACATGGTCGACGCGTTGGCCCCGGCCAAACTCGACTACGCCACCACGGCAGTGCCGCTGGACTCAATCGACCCGCTCAACCTGAGCGCCGAAGGCATGGACTTTCTGGAAACCATCGAACACCCGATCATGCGCGAGCAAGCGCGGGACTACTTCGTCAACCAGCACTTCCGCCGCGACCTCTACGTGCGTGGCGCGACGCGCCTGTCCGCTGCCGAACGCCGGGCGAGAATGCTGCACAGCCGTTTCGCGTTGCTGCAACCCTGGGAAACTGTCGCGGGTTCGGTCACCGGTCCTGCCGGCGAAGCGACCCTGCAAGCGGAAATCTACGGCCCGGTGCTCGATGCCTTGGCGGCGCAGAACTATGCGGCAAAATCGATGCGCCAATTGCTGTCCGAGACTGCGATGGCTTACGACGACCTCGAACAAGCCCTGGCCGTGCTGATCGGTATGGGCGCGGTCGCTCCGTGCCAGAGCGAGGCCGCCGAGGCGCAGGTCAGCGGTCGCTGCGCCGCGCTCAATCTGCAACTGTGCAAACGCTCGCTGTACGGCGCCAACATCCAGACCCTGGCCAGCCCGGTCACCGGTGGTGGCGTGACGGTCAGCCGCTTCCAGCAGTTGTTCCTGATCTCGATCAAGCAAGGCAAACAGCAGCCGGCCGAATGGGCGCAACTGGCGTGGGGGGTGATCAGCGAACAAGGTGAAGTGCTGGTCGACAATGGCCAGCCGCTGCTCACTGCCGAAGCCAATATCGCCGCACTGACCGCACAGGCGCAGGTGTTTGCCGAGCAAACGCTGCCTGTGCTGACGGCGCTTAAAATCGCTTGATTGCAAACGAACCAAGGTGGGAGCGAGCCTGCTCGCGAAAGCACTGGATCAGCCGCCAAATCGGTGACTGACGTACCGCATTCGCGAGCAGGCTCGCTCCCACATTGGTCAGGAACGTGCCTAAGCCAACCGTCCTGTTTGCGGAACTTTCCGCGCTCTGCCGCCCGTCCTGCCACTCGGCAAAAAACGAAATTTCTGCTGCGCGCCCTCCTCACAAACTATGCATGCGCCAACGCCCACAAGGGCAAGGCGCGATAGCCTGGTCTGAGGAAAATTTGAATGTTCATACATAACAAGCGACTTCAGTACACCGTTCGCGTGGCCGAGCCCAACCCGGGTCTGGCCAATCTGCTGTTGGAACAATTCGGGGGCGCCAATGGCGAACTGGCTGCGGCAGCGCGCTATTTCACCCAAGCCTTGGCTGAAGAAGATCCGGGGCGCAAAGACCTTCTGCTGGACATTGCCACCGAGGAATTGAGTCACCTGGAGGTGGTCGGCTCGATCATCGTCATGCTCAACAAAGGCGCCAAGGGCCAACTGGCAGAGGGCGTTCAAGAGGAAGGCGAGCTGTACCGCGCGCTGAATGGCGCCGGCAATGACTCGCACATCACCAGCCTGCTCTATGGCGCAGGCGCGCCTCTGGTCAATTCCGCTGGCGTACCGTGGACGGCGGCCTACGTTGACTCGATCACCGAGCCGACCGCCGACTTCCGCTCCAACATCGCAGCCGAAGCGCGTGCGAAAATTCTCTACGAACGCTTGATCAACATCACCGATGATCCGGGCGTCAAAGAGGCGCTGGGCTTTTTGATGACGCGGGAAATCGCCCATCAACAGTCCTTCGAAAAAGCCCTGCATTCGATCCAGCCGAACTTCCCGCAGGGCAAACTGCCGGGCATGCCAGAGTTCACCAACAAGTACTTCAACATGTCTGGCGAGCCCAACGTTCGTGGTCCGTGGAACGAGGGCGGCGCGTGGGAGTACGTGGAAAACCCAGAACCTGCGGTGGACGGCGGCGATGGTCTGGCGACCGTCACCCTGCCGGCTGAAGACCAACAGGTGCTGGAGGCGATGAAGATCCGCACGGCGTCTGACCCACTCAGCGAACCGGTGACCGGTGCTGATCTGGGCTCCGGTTACGTGCAAGGCAAAGATGTCTGAACCCCGTCCGGCGGCCCCGGATCGGGGTCGCCACTCGCTCAAGGTGATCAACATGAAAAACAGCAAAGTCTCGGCACTGACCTCTGAACATTTTCAACGTTTGATGGAGCACGCATACGCCGGTTTTGAGCTGGACTGCAAACAGGCCTGTCGGGGATTGAAAGTCAGCATGGCGGTGAATGTTTTTGGCCTGGGCACCCTTCTGCCGAATAATTTCGCTGAGGAGACTGCCGTTCCGCCAGCGGACGCACATCCAGCCGTCGACGACGACTTGCCCACGATGCCGGTGGTCGCCAAGCGTGTATTGGCGCAGCGCAATCGTTCAATCGACGGGGCGGAAAGTTTTCATCGGTAGCAGGAGCGCGACATGAGAACTGATAAAAACCTGAGTTTCCCCTCAAGCCTGAGTGTCGCCCCGGGACTCCAGTTTCTGCTGGGCTGTGCGATATTCGCCGGCGGAACGCTGATCCTGATGAGCGAGCTGGCGGGAACCTTCTTTGCGATGTGAACCTTGGTTTGCTATCGGGCGTTCAAAACAGCACCGCAGCCGCTTCCCTCATGAAGATCTCAACGGTCTTCGGCCCTATCCCCTCGAACTCGGACAGGCGCTTCTCCAGCGCCTTACGATCCGCGCTCGCCGCCACGATATTGGTGACCTTACCGGCGTACTCGCTGTTGAGCTTGTTGGCCAGCGCGAGCAGTCGCGACGCCGTGCTTTCGTCGTAACGAACGTAACGCGCCTGCCCCAGCATTGACACCAGTTGACGGTGCGTACACTGCGCGAGCTTTTGCGGGGTGTCTTGGTGATGCTGCTCTACTATGACTTGATACGCCTTGGCGGCAATGGCCCCCTGAATTCTTTTGCCCATCAGAAAACTCGCCAGCAACCATTTGAACAGGCCAGTTTCGTTGGCATTGCGCAGGTCGATGTTCAAGTCACCGGCGGTGATGATTTCGCTCACAAGTCTCACCTCAAGGCGCGCGTCAATTACAGATGTTGACCCGGCACGGCTTGGAACGATCCAATCGCAACCGCCTGGCCAAGGCAGTAAATTGAATTCCAGGTGGAAAAGGATGGTCATCTTTCAAGAGATGAGAGATGACAAGCATAAGGACCCTCAAATGCTCGGTCGTAAGATGCCCAAAACCAAGGGGCATGACGCCGCACAAACCGCTCCCATCAAAGTTGCCAGCGAGATCGCCGCTTTTCGCCTGACAGTCATCTTCATGCTGACGGTCATTCTGGCGTTTCTCGGCGTGGAGGGCTGGCGAACCTGGCGTGACTATCATGCAGCCTTCTCATCGGCGCGTGATTCGGTCACCAACCTCGCGCGGGCAACTGCGCAACACGCCGAAGACGCCATCCGCCAGGTCGATGTGCTGACCGCCGCCCTGGGCGAGCGCGTCGAAGGTGATGGCCTGCAAAACATAGACGTACCGCGCATCCACAACTTGCTGGTGCAGCAGGCCAAATTGATGCCGCAGTTGCATGGACTGTTTATCTACGGCCCGGACGGCAAATGGATCGTCACCGACAAGGAAATGATCCCCGACCCGGCGAACAATGCCGATCGCGACTACTTCCAATATCACCGCGCCAACACTGATCGAAACGTGCGCATCGGTGATGTCGTCAAGAGCAAATCCACCGACGACCTGATCATCCCGATTTCCCGCCGCTTGAATAACCCGGACGGCTCCTTCGCCGGCGTGCTGCTTGGCACCATCAAGGTCAGTTATTTCGTCGACTATTACGGCGATTTCAAGATCGACGACAAGGGTGCACTGGTGCTGGCGTTGCGCAACGGCACCATCCTCGTGCGGCGTCCCTTCATCGCTTCGGTCATCGGTCAGAGCCTCGCCGACAGTGAGGTGTTCAAGAACTACCTGCCCTTTTCCAGTCAAGGGATCGCCGAGGTCCGAGCGGTCGTCGACGGCACCCAGCGTCTGTATGGTTACAGAGCTTTGAGCACCTATCCGCTGGTGGTCGAAACCGGCCTTTCCCGCGAATCAATCATCGCGCCGTGGCGCTGGGACCTGATCAAAACCGGTTTCGTGTTGATGTCGGTGATTACCGCGTTCACGGTCTTCGGATTGATCGTCTTGAGGCAACTGCGCCAGCGGATGGTGATGGAAAAGGACTTGCGCCGTGCACATCAGGCCATGAAGGACATGGCTTTGACCGACAGCCTGACCGGACTGGCCAACCGTCGGCGACTGGACACTGCCTTGGTTGACGAAATTCGCCTGGCCAGACGCCAGGGTTCATCGATCTCACTGATCATGATCGATGTCGATCACTTCAAACTCTACAACGACAGCTACGGGCACGCGGCAGGTGACGATTGCCTGAGCGCTGTCGGCCAGGCGATTGCGCAAGCAATAAAACGGCCGGGTGATCTCGCCGTGCGCTATGGCGGCGAGGAGTTTTCCGTGCTGCTGCCCAACACCGATATTCGTGGGGCGGCGCTTGTGGCTGAGGAAATTCTTGAGGCCATTCGATCCTTGCGGATGGAGCACAAAGCCCATCCGCTGGGTCACGTCACCGCCAGTGCAGGTATTGCGGTTGGCAAACCGGCCGAACAAGAAGTGAGCCCCGCCACTCTTATCGAGTCGGCTGACAAACTGCTTTATGCCGCGAAGCAGAAAGGCAGGGATCGCTACTGTATCGGCGAGGAAGTGCTCGGCGCCTAGCCACCGTTCCTCAACGGGAGCGCAGCATCACGGCAGCGCGAACCCGCTGGACGCCAAACACCGTCATGCGCAGAAATTCCTGGTGACTGACCGGCAAGTGCTGGCAGTCCAGGCCGCGCTTGAGTTTGCTGTGGTCGACATCAGGATCGTGCAGGTAGACGAAGTCCTCGTCACACCCGGTGATGATGACCCAATGCGGCGCTTTCAAGCGGGTGAATCGGTAGCTGCTGATCAGCACCAGCGGTTTGTATCCTGCCGCCAACGCAGCGCCGATCTGCAGATATTCACCCAGCACCTGCTCAACTTGCGTGGCCGCCAGGTCTTCGGCAAACCCATCCTCGACCAGTTTCATGATCGACTTCTTCTCCGTGCTGCGTACGCCGTGAAGAAAAAGCGAGCCCGCGTGACTGACCTCAAGGCGCACATCGAAACCGCGCCGCCAGGCCGCCAATGCCAGGCCCTGAGGACTGCAGCCACCGTGCCCCGCCGTCATGAAAATGGTGGTTGCCTCGCGCCACAGCTGGATTTCCTCCGCTCGGGTCATGGCACGGGTCGGATCGATGGCAGACATGGCCATCAGCAGGCACGCAGCGCCGCAGGTGAACTCGGTGGTCTGCTGGTAATACGGCACTTGGCGCGCGGGCGCTGGTGTTTCGCGCAGGATGCGTTTCTCGTAACGCAACGCCTCGCAGTGGTCCTCGTAGTAGTCCTCGACGCTGGCAAAGCGCTGATAGCCGTTGGCTTCGTAGAGGCGAATGGCAGCGCTGTTGTCAGCGCGCACCTCCAACCGCAGCCATGCGCAGTTGCGCGCCAATGCGCAGGCCTGGGCCTGATCCAGCAGACGCTGGCCAAGCTCATGTCCGCGCCACCCTGGGCTGACCGCAATCGAATACAGGCGTCCGAGTGAGGTGCCTCGGTGAAAAAGCACCAGTGCATAACCGCAGAGGATTGCGCCCGAGGTCACGACAATCAACGCGGCATTGGCTCGACTGAGCATCCAGCTGAAGTTGCGCTGATTCAACCGGTCGAGGGTAAAACACACCCGCTCCAATTCGACCAGATCGTCGATATCGTCCGTGGATGCAAAGCGAAAATCAAAAGACATGACCGCACCGTAAAGTTTGAGTAACGAACCGGGACAGACCGAAAGGCCCGTGATTTATTGAAGCGGCGTCTTCTTCAACAGGGATTCATTACTCATGTCAGCGGTGCAAGCCAACGTGAACGAAGTATTAGACAAAACCGAGCATTCGACAATCTCCCTCAGCGAGGAACCTCCCAGTCTCAAACCCTCGGGAAGTCGATTGCTCATCCTGGTCGAACGCAAGGATGACTGGGCTGATTACTTGCCCAGCGAGAGCCTGATGCTGGCGCAGGATTACCTTGAACACAGCGATGATTTTCCTCATCGCACCCAGGTCATCAACCTCTGCCGCAATTACAAATACCTCGGTCAGGGCTATTACTGCTCATTGCTCGCCGAAGCGCGCGGACATAAGGTTTTTCCCTCGGTGCGCACCGTCAGCGAGCTGGCGCGCAAAGCGCTTTACGGGGTCGGGCTGAATGATCTGCAACGCACCCTGGAGCGGGCGCTGGCCAACCACCCGTACGGCGAAACCGAGGCCTTCACGCTGTCGCTGTACTTCGGCAAGGCCTCGATCGAGCCGCTGCAAGAGATCGGCCGTCAACTGTTCGAGGCGTTCCCCTGCCCTATCCTGCTGGTGGAATTCCGCCGTGGTGAGAGCTGGCAAATCGCAGGCATCAAAGCCGGAGCGCTGCACAAGCTTCGCGACGAACAGCAGCATGTCTTCGCTGACGCACTGGACGCGTTCAATCGCAGAACGTGGCGCCAGCCCGCTTCAATACGCGTGGCCCGCTACGACCTGGCCATCCTGCACGATCCTGACGAAGCCCTGCCGCCTTCTAACCCCGAGGCATTGCAGCGTTTCATCGCTGCGGGCGAACAGCTGGGTATCGATGTCGAGTTGATCGAGAAAAAAGACTACGCGCGTCTTGCTGAATTCGACGCGCTGTTCATTCGCGAGACCACGCGAGTGGATGATCACACCTATCGGTTTGCCAAGAAGGCCGAAAGCGAAGGCCTTGTGGTGATTGACGATCCGTCGTCGATCCTGCGCTGCACCAACAAGGTCTATCTGGCCGACCTGCTCAAGCGTCGCGGGCTGGGCATGCCGGCAACGGAAATCCTCTACAAGGATCGTCCGCAGGAACTCGAAAACGCAGGGCGTCGCCTCGGTTTTCCCTTGGTATTGAAAATCCCCGATGGCTGTTTTTCACGGGGGGTGATCAAGGTCACCGATGCGCAAGCTCTGGCCACTGCCGCGCAGGAGTTATTCGAACACTCGGTGCTGCTGCTCGCGCAGGAGTACTGCTACACCGAGTACGACTGGCGCGTCGGCGTGCTCAATGGCGAGGCGCTGTATGCCTGTAGATACTTCATGTCCAAGGGGCATTGGCAGATTTACAACCACAAGGCGCTGCCCGGCGAGATCAACGGGATGTGCGAGGCGGTGCCCGTCGAGCAAGCCCCGCCCGCAGTCGTGCAACTCGCCGTCCAGACGGCTCGGCTGATCGGCGACGGCCTCTACGGCGTCGACCTCAAGCAGGCGGGCGATCGGGTTTTGGTCATCGAAGTGAACGACAACCCCAACCTCGATGCGGGTATCGAAGACGCGGTGCTGGGCGACGAACTTTATCGGCGCGTGCTGCAAGCGTTCACGCAAAGGCTCGAGCTCAAACACCGTGGCCAAGCGTGGTGAGCAATGATTGAAGGCTATTGCATTGATTGCGGCGCCCTGCACAGGACATCTGGAGAACAGGCGACTGTCTGGCTGTGTGTCGCCCCGGACGCAGCCGAGCAACTGGATCTGCACAGACTCCTGGGCATTGGCCCACAAGCGATAGAGTCGTCGCTGGACCCTGACGAAGTGGCCCGCATCGAAGTCAAACCTGATCACCTGTTTATGATCTGGAAGCGCCCGGAAAGCTTCGACGGGCGCGCATTCAACGTTTCGTCCTTCGGAGTGGTGCTGAGCGAAAAACGCTTGGTGGTCATTTGTGCGAGCAACTCGCTGCTCTCGGGTCTTGAGCACGATGCGCAAATGACCGGGCCGCTGGACGTGCTGATGGCGTTACTCGCTGAAAGCGTTCACCACTATCTCGGGCATTTGCGCGTGGTCAAACAGATCGCTCGGGAGATCCAACAGCAATTCACCCGGGCGATGGACAATCAACAATTGGCGCAGATGTACAACCTGAGCGAAAGCCTCGTGTACTACGTCAATGCGATTCAAAGTAACGGAGCGGTGCTGACCCTGCTGCGCAACCACGGTCAGCGCCAGGGCTTCAGCGACGGTCAACTGGCTGCGCTGAACGATCTGATCGTGGAAAACGAACAAAGCTTTCAGCAGGCCCGAATTCACGCCAAGGTGTTCGCCAACCTCATCGAATCCCACGGCAATCTTGCCAACAACAGCATGAACCGCGCGCTGCGAAAGCTGACGCTGATCAACGTCGTGTTCCTTCCCTTGAACCTGATCGCCAGCATCGGTGGCATGTCGGAGTTCAGCATGATGACGTCCGGCGTCCCATGGTGGATGTCCTTTCCCGTGCTGATCGCCTGCATGGGCCTCGTGGGCGCGGGGATGGTGCTGGTATTGCGGCGCATGGCCTGAATTCAGAGCACATTTTGCTGACGCCTGCGCCGCATCCGAAGGTCAATTGGTCCGGCTGACCACCCGGATATGTGTAATCCCTACCCGCTCGGCCTGCTCGAGAATCTGCTCTGGCGTCGAATCCGCCGTGGGCATGACCAGGCTGTTTTCCGCATCGCCCAGATGCAGTTCCAGCAGATGCATCGCCGCGTCGTGCTCGACCAGTTGCGCTTCCTTGAGTTCGAGCAGATAAGTACGAGGCTCGCCGTTGAAACGGTATTCGATGTGATAGGTGTACATGATGTCGTCCGCGTCGGTGGGAAAAGGCAGTGTTTATCCTGACGCGACGGTCAGCTTTTAGTTCAACCTGACTGCCATTTTGCGTTTGCAAACAAACTTTTTGCGCAGCGAAGCGTCCTCTTCTTAACTCTCCATAACAGCTGATCACAGCTAAGGACTGGCAATGACCTTTTTCATCTTCCTTCTGGCCTGCGCGGCGGCGGCAACCACTGGCGTGATGTTCAAACCCGGCCCGTGGTACGAATCGCTGACCAAACCCTCTTTCACCCCGCCTAACTGGGCCTTTCCCGTAGCGTGGACGATCATCTACCTGCTGCTGGCCTGGGCCGGTTATCGCTTGAGCCTGATCCCCGGCAGCCAAACGGTGCTGGCCTTGTGGGCTGCGCAAATCGCCCTGAACACGCTGTGGACGCCGGTGTTCTTCGGCGCGCATCAGGTGCTGGCGGCGCTGGTGATTCTGGCGGTGCTGTGGGTGGTGGTCGCGGTGATGGTCGTGCTCGCCCTGCAACTGGACGTGGTCACCGGGCTGATTCTGTTCCCGTATCTGGCGTGGCTGTGCGTCGCGCTGGCGCTGAACTGCTCGATCCTGATGAAGAATCGCCTGTGAGCGATTTTCCATGGCCGCAAGGCGAGCGCGAGCTGGCGCAGGTGCGTGGGTTCAACAAAAAGCTCGCCTGGCTGCCGCGTTTCAAGATCCGCAATCGCCTCACCCCACGGCTGATTCAGGCGTTGCTGCGGGCGGGTCAGCTCGGCGGCGACGGCAAGCTGCGCCAGCATGGGCTGACCGCCGAACGGAAGATCATCGACACGGTGCCCGTGCGCATCATCCGCCCCAAGGGCAAAGCCAGAGGCGTGGTGCTGGATTTCCATGGTGGCGGCTGGGTGATCGGCAATGCGCAGATGAACGACAACTTCAACATCGCCATCGTCAACACCTGCGACGTGGCGGTGGTGTCGGTTGATTATCGGCTGGCCGTGTCGACGCCAATCGAAGGCTTGCTGGACGACTGTCTGCGGGCCACTCGCGGCATCTTGAACGATGGCGAATTTGCCGGACTGCCCGTAGTCGTCGTCGGTGAATCGGCCGGCGGGCATCTGGCGGCCGCCACCCTCCTCGCGCTCAAATCTTCGCCGCAACGGCTGCAACGGATCTGCGGCGCGCTGCTGTATTACGGCGTCTACGACCTGACCGGCACACCCAGCGTGCGCACCGCGCCCGCCGATACTCTGGTGCTCGACGGCCCCGGCATGGTCGAAGCGTTGCGCCTGCTCACACCTGATATCAGCGACGAACAACGACGCCAGCCACCGCTGTCGCCGCTATACGGCGATTTCAGCGGACTGCCACCAGCGCTGCTGTTTGCCGGCGACCTCGATCCGCTGCTGGATGACACGCGGCTCATCGCTGAACGCTGGCAACACGCGGCGCCGGTGGAGATGTACGTGCTGCCGGAGTGTCCGCATGGCTTCATCCACTTCCCCACCGCCACTGCTGACCATGTGCTGGCTTACAGCCGCAAGTGGATTTCAGCGCAAGTGGCAAGCTACTCAGCGAAATCCGCCGAAATCAGCCCGGCGCTTTCGTAGCTGCCGATCAACTCATCAAACAACGCAATATCCCCTCGGCTGCGTGCAATCAACTGCGCACCAGCCACCGCAGCGTAAATCGCCCGCGCCCGCGCCTCGCAGCTGTCTTCGTCGGCAGCTCCTGCAGCGATCAACACCTGGGTCAGCCACTCGATGTTGACCTCTGCGAATTTCTTCACCTGGTCCTTCACCGGGTCTGGCAGATCCTGGTATTCGGCAGCCATGAAGCTGACGAGGCACAGCCGATTACCGTTTTCCAGCGAAGTGCGGAAGATCGACGCGTACAACTTCAGGGATTGATGCGGCTCGGGATTGGCCTCACGAATACCGTCCAGCGCCTTGGCCGCGTCTTGCCAGTAACGCTCGGCAACTGCCGCGCCGAGGTCGGCCTTGCTGGGAAAGTGGTAGTAGATGCTGGCGTTCTTGATACCCACCACTTCACCGATGCTACGGAAGTTGATGCCGTTGTAGCCGTGGGTCTGCGCCGCTGTTTTGGCGGCTTCCAGAATCGCTTCGCGTGCGTTCACGCTCATGTCTGTGTCCTCGATGACTATCGGTCAATGGGGCGAAGTGTACCCGCGAAAGATTTACCTGCCAATTGGCAGGTAGGGGATTGACAGGAATAAATTCTGGTCGCAGTCTTTGCCTACCAACTGACAGGCAGGACAACTGAAATGACCGCTAACTCGACTCAAAACGACGCTCACTCCATTTCCGCGTTGAAAATCTACGACTGGTACAACGGCCCCTACCCGGCCCGCGTGCGCATCGCCCTGGCGGAAAAATCGCTATTGGCCCGCACCGAATTCATCTCGGTAAATCTGTGGAAAGGCGAACACAAGAACCCCGAGTTCTTGCGCTTGAACTACTCCGGAACGCTGCCAGTGCTGGAGCTGGAAGACGGCACGCTGCTCGCCGAATGCACGGCCATCACGCAATACCTGGACGTTCTCGATGGCAACCCTGTCCTCACCGGCCGCACACCGATTGAGCAAGGACGAATACACATGCTGACCAAACGTGCCGAGATCGAATTTCTCGATGCCGTCAGCGTGTATTTCCACCATGCAACCCCGGGACTCGGCCCGGAAGTGGAGCTGTACCAGAACGCTGAATGGGGCATGCGCATGCGGGACAAGGCTGTGCGCGGCATGCGCTATTTCGACAACTTGCTGCGTCAGCAGCCGTTCGTGGCCGGCACCAGTTTTTCCATGGCGGACATCGCCGTGTTGGGCGGGATGATCTTCTCGGCGCTGGTTGAGCTGGAAGTCCCGGAAGACTGCACGGCACTGCGCGAATGGCACGCGCGCATGCAGCAACGTCCGAGTGTGCAGCAATGGCGCGCGATGGTTGAGCGAGGCGAGCCGTAAAAAACCAGACCAGCAAAAAAGGCGCCTTGATCCAGACTGTGTGAAAACCTAGCAATCTGTGCGGCACTCAAAGAAAATGCTCCGTATCGAAAGATACGGAGCATTTTTCGTTATGGCCTACATCCAAGGAGAGTCCCGCAGCCAGACCAGCCTGTTCCCGGTCTCGCTGGAGGAACTGATCCCCGAGGATCACCTCGTTCGCGTGATTGACCTCTACGTCGCCAAGCTGGATCTGGTGCAACTGGGCTTCGACAAAGCGCTGCCCAAAGGCACCGGGCGCCCCTCTTATGATCCTGCCGATCAGCTAAAACTCTATCTCTACGGCTATTTCCAGCGGATTCGCTCATCGCGGCGGCTCGAAGCCGAGTGTCAGCGCAACATCGAGGTGATGTGGTTGATCAACCGGCTCAAACCCGACTTCAAGACCATCGCCGACTTTCGCAAAAACAACAAACCGGCCTTTGTGGCGACGTGCCGGGCCTTCGTCCAGTTCTGCCGAACCGCCGGTCTGATAGCCGGTGAGTTGGTGGCCATCGATGGCAGCAAGTTTCAGGCGGTTGCTTCCTCGCGGCGTCATATGAGCTTGAAGCGGCTCAAGCACCAGGAGCAGAAGCTGGATAAACGCATTGCCCAGTATCTGGCCGAACTGGATGAAGCTGATAAAACCGAAGCCGATGAGGTGGTTGATCGCAGTGCGGTCAAGACTGCTTTGGTGCAACTTGAAGTCAGGCACTCCAACAACCTGACTTGCCAGGCACTGATGAAATCCATGGCGCTTGAGCAATTCAATACCCACGAAAGCGATGCCCGAATGATGCGAACGCACAAAGGACCGAGGGTCGCGTACAACGTGCAAACAGCCGTGGACGCTGAGCATTGCCTGATCCTGCATCATGAAGTCACGCAGGACAGTGATGATCGCAAGCAACTTGAGCCTATGGCCAAGGCCGCCAAGGAACACCTGCAGCAAGATGAATTGACGGTGACTGCCGATGCAGGCTACTCGAATGGCAAGCAGTTCCAGGCCTGCGAAGATGAGAACATCACGGTTTATGTACCACCCAATCGGTCAGGCAACTCCAGCGGCAAGGAAAAGGAGTTCTTTGACCGAACAGTGTTTACCTACGATGCGTCGCAGGATCGATATCAATGTCCCGCCGGAAAATGGCTGACACTCAAGCAAACCAGTAAGGGCGATCGTATCTACCAGGCGGCGATCAGCGACTGCGCCAACTGTCCGCTGAAAGCGCAATGCACTGAGGCCCGGCGCCGATACGTCTCACGCCATGCTCACGAAGAGGCGTTCGAACGCATGGAGCGGCGAATGCCGGCGCACCCTGAAATGATGGTCAGCCGAAGATCCATCGTGGAGCATCCCTTCGGAAACCTAAAACAGTGGTTGTTTGGCAACGCTCGCTTCTTGCTGCGACAGCTCGAGGGGGCGAGAGCCGAAATGGCCTTGGCGGTGAACGCCTATAACCTGAAAAGAGCGATTAACGTGCTGGGCGCACGTCAGTTGATGGCGTTGATGGGCTGAACGCCCTTTTTCGTCTGCTATCCGCACAAAAGCAAACGCCCCGAACAAATCGGGGCGTTTGCTTGAAACCACCATCAGTGTGTTTTCACACAGTCTGTTGATCGGCGCCTTTTTCGTTGTCAGCCTACCTTGATCACAACCTTGCCAAACGCCCCTTTCGCCAAATGCTCATAGGCCTCGCGCGCCTGTTCGAACGGATACACATGGTCGATCACCGGCCGAATGTCGTGCTCGGCGAGGAACACATTCATCCGGTCGAACGATGAACGCGGTGCCACCGCGATGCCGCGAATGGTGGTCTGGCGGAAGATCAGCGGCATCAGGTTCAGCTCGACAGTCTGCCCTGTCAGAAAGCCGATCTGCGCAATCCGCCCCGAGGCCTTGGTCGCTGCTACCGACTGATTGATGCCATTGCCTCCCGCCACATCAAGGAGCAGATCCACACCCTTGCCCTCGGTGAGTTTCAGCACCTCGTCCGCCCAGTTCGGCGTGCTGCGGTAGTTGATACCGGCGATCGCGCCCAGACGTTTTACCGCGTGCAGATTGTCATCGCTGCTTGAGGTTGCGATGACTTTGGCGCCCAGCGCGGTGGCGATCTGCACGGCGAAGATCGATACGCCGCCGGTGCCCTGTACCAACACGGTCTGGCCCGGTTGAATAGCGCCGAAATCCACCAGTGCGTACCACGCGGTGAGTGCGGCGATTGGCAGCGTCGCCGCCTCTTCATCGCTCATGTTGGCCGGCGCGCCGACGGCGCTGTCCTCGTGAATGATCATGTACTCGGCGAGGCCACCGGGCAGCGGCGAACCGAAGCAATAATCCGGCTCGTTCGGCCCCGGCTCTCCGTCAAGCCAGCGCGAGTACAGATGCGAATTGACTCGGTCGCCGACCTTGAAGCGTGTCACGCCGTCGCCGATCGCAACCACCGTGCCGACGGCATCGCTGACCGGAATCAACGGTTTTGGCACCATGTGCGGCTCATAGATGCCGTCAACGATGGCCTTGTCGCGGAAATTCAGCGAGACCGCGCCGACCTTGACCAACAGCTCGCCAGCCTTGGGCTGCGGCGTTGGCGTCTCGCCGAGTTGCAGATTGTCGAGCCCGAAATCTTTCAGTAACCACGCTTTCATGGTGAGTCTCCAAATGCGTTATTGGCCGCAAACCCTCAGCAGGTTTGCCTTGGGACCATGATTGGCTTTTATAGCAGCGCAATAAATGCTTGGAAACAGACAGGATTGTTCTATTCTCAGGCAACAAATCCATACGCTGAAACTTGCCGAGAAGTCATGGAATTACTGCAATCGATGCGCCTGTTCGCCCGACTGGCGGAGCTAGGCAGCTTCACCAAAGCCGCTGAGTCGCTGGACATCGGCCGGCCGCAGGTCACTCGCTATATTCAGGAACTGGAAACATCGCTGGGCGTGCGCCTGTTCCAGCGCACGACGAGGAAAGTGGCACTCACCGCCGAGGGTGAACTTTTCTATCAGCGGGTCCAGGAAATTCTGGCCGAGATCACCGCCGCCACCACAATGTTCGATCGCACCGGAGCCACGCTGTCCGGCCGCCTGCGCATCGATATCCCCACTGCGTTCGCGCAACTGGAATTCATCAAGAGCCTGCGCGAATTCACCGACACCTACCCCGGCATCGACATGGTGCTGGGCGTCACCGATCGTGCGGTTGATCTGGTCGGCGAAGGCATCGACTGTGCGCTGCGCATCGGCGAGCTGCCCGACTCAACCCTGATCGCCCGCCCTATCGCCTTGGCGACCATGGTCACCTGCGCCGCGCCCGAATACCTGCGCGACCACGGCACGCCGGAAACGCTTGGAGATCTGGCGAACCATCAAGGCGTGAACTTTCTCTCGGGCCAGAACAACCGCACTCTGCCCTGGCAGTTTTCAGATGAGGGCAAACAGAAAACCTACGTCAGCCGCAAAGGCATTACCGTGACCGAGTCGAACGCTTACGTGCAGTGTGGCGTGTCGGGCTTCGGCATTATCCAGGCGCCGGGCATCGCGGTCGCCGAGCATTTGGCTAGCGGTGCTCTGGTGGAAATTCTGCAACCGCTGCGCCCGACGCCTCGGCCGGTATCGCTGCTGTACCCGAGCCGCACGCATTTGCCGGCGCAGGTGCAGGTGTTTATCGAATGGCTGCAGGTGCGGTTTGTGCAGTTGTATGCGGGGTGGGTGGAAGGTTGAATCTGGCTTTATCGCGCAGTTTCTGCAGCGTGCGCACCTAGGATTTAACACTGATCCCGCGAGCAGCAAAGACTTCACGCGCAGCCGTTATACCGTTCAAGGCGCTGGGAAACCCTGCGTATACGGTCATTTGCAAGATCACATCGACCACCGCCTCCGGTGTGCACCCGACGTTCAGGGCACCGCCGATATGCACTTTCAGTTGTGGCTGGGCATTGCCCAGTGCGGTCAGTGCCGCAACGGTTGCCAGCTCACGAGTGCAGTGATCGAGCCCGGGGCGGGCGAAGACATCGCCGTAGGCAAAACTCAGAATCCAGTCCGCAAGCTCTGGAGCAGTATCCTTCAATGAATCAACCACTGCCTGACCAGGTCCGCCAGTAATCTGCGTCAGAGCGGCTTCTCCGCGCGCTCGACGATCAGTCATCTCCACCGGCGCTGCGACACTGGTCACGCTTGCACCAATAAGTGTGGCGGACAGCAAACGATTGAGACCGGGAAGTTTACGGATCATGGTGATGCTCCTTTTGCTCGAGTTGGTGATAGATCTGAATCTTGTTATCCAGAACCTCCAGGGACTGGCTCAACTGGCTGATCTGCGCTTGCACGTCCCGGCGATGCTGCTCGAGAAGTTCGCGGCGTTCTGCCAGGGTCGAGTCGCCTGATCGACGCAATTCGGCATACCGCAGCATTTGCTGGATCGGCATTCCGGTCGCCTTCAGCCGGAGCAGAAACTCGGCCCACAGCACATCCTTCTCGGCGTACACCCGGTGGCCATTGCCACCGCGCCCAACCGGATCGAACAGCCCGATGCGCTCGTAATAGCGGATCGTGTGAGCGCTCAAATCAAGGCGCTTGGCCAACTTTGAAATTGTCAGTTCTGGATTCATGTCATCACCGTAAAGGTTTGAGTGCGCTCTAAGTCAATGGCTATTTTCAATCAGTTGGAATCAGACAAACCGCGGGCACTATCCGCGCGGTCCGTCGCTATCAGTCTCGACGGTTCAACCGCTGTTATATTCGCTTTACCAGATATATGACTATGCGTATATTCGGTTATCCGTATCCATTGCTCGGCAATCATGCCGCCGCCTTTCACCATTACGCGTCACGACATCCGCAAGCGCATCAGGCACTCCGTTTTGGTCAAGACAGAAGCTTCTGGAGGACGTATGACAGAACCCATGACCCCCACCACCTTGTTCAAGTGCTTGGCCGACGACACCCGAGCCAAAATTTCCCTGCTTGTCGTGAGCCAAGGTGAACTCTGTGTATGCGAGCTGACGGCAGCGCTCGACCTGAGTCAGCCGAAGATTTCTCGTCATCTGGCGCTGCTGCGCTCTGCCGGTTTGCTGTTGGATCGTCGCCAAGGCCAATGGGTGTACTACCGGGTGAATCCTGATTTGCCCGCGTGGGTGGCTGCAGTTTTGAAGGAAGTGGTAGACGCCAATCAGCAATGGCTGGAAACCGAGGCCAAGCGCCTTTGCGGCATGAGCGACCGTCCGATCAACCAAGCCGTGTGCAACTGATTCACGCCCAACCGGATTAATGAAATGCTGATTGCCGTATTGATCTTTATCGCCACCATCGTCCTTGTCATCTGGCAGCCCAAGGGACTCGGGGTTGGCTGGAGCGCGACGCTCGGTGCCGTCGTGGCGCTGCTGGCAGGCGTCGTTACCCTTGCAGACATACCCGAGGTCTGGCGCATCGTCTGGAATGCCACTGGGACATTCATCGCGGTCATCATCATCAGTTTGCTGCTTGATGAGGCAGGCTTTTTCAAGTGGGCTGCATTGCACGTGGCTCGGTGGGGAGGCGGAAGCACCCGCAGGCTGTTCGCATTTATCGTCCTGCTGGGTGCGGCTGTGTCGGCACTGTTCGCCAACGACGGAGCGGCATTGATCCTCACTCCCATCGTAATCGCGATGTTGCTGGCGCTGCGTTTTTCTCCCGCCGCGACATTGGCGTTCGTCATGGCCGCTGGATTTATCGCAGATACGGCGAGCTTGCCATTTGTGGTTTCCAACCTGGTCAACATTGTTTCTGCCGACTACTTCAATATCGGCTTCAACGAATATGCTTCGATCATGGTGCCGGTAAACATCGTCAGCGTGGCGGCGACATTAGCCATGCTGCTGTGGTTTTTCCGCAAAGATTTACCAAAGACCTATGACCTCAACCAACTGGACAATCCGGATGACGCAATCCATGACCGTGCCACTTTCGTAGCCGGCTGGTGGGTGCTGGCACTACTGCTGATCGGCTTCTTTGTCATTGAGCCATTGGGGGTGCCAATCAGCGCCATTGCAGCGGTCTGTGCATGCATTCTCTATGTCATCGCGGCTCGTGGTCATGCCATCAACATAAGCAAGGTGCTCAAAGAGGCGCCATGGCAGGTGGTGATTTTTTCTTTGGGTATGTACCTGGTTGTTTATGGCCTGAAGAACGCCGGCCTGACCGACCACATCGCGCAGATCCTGAACGTGTTCGCCGGTTATGGCGTTTGGGGCGCGGCCCTTGGTACAGGGCTGCTGACAGCATTGCTGTCTTCGATCATGAACAACATGCCCACCGTTCTGGTAGGCGCCTTATCCATTCATGCCGCCGAAGTCGACGGTGTAGTCCAGCATGCGATGGTTTACGCCAACATCATCGGCTGCGACCTGGGCCCGAAGATCACCCCGATCGGGAGCCTGGCCACGCTGTTGTGGCTGCACGTGCTCGCCCGGAAAAACATAACGATCAGCTGGGGTTACTACTTCAAGACCGGGATCGTGCTGACCTTGCCCATCCTCGTCGCCACATTGTCCGCCCTGGCACTGCGCCTAAGTTTCTGAATCAAGGAATCGTCTGATGAAAATCTTGTTCATGTGCACCCACAACAGCTGCCGCAGCATTCTGTCCGAGGCGCTTTTCAACCACTTGGCGCCCGAGGGTCTAGAAGCCATCAGCTCGGGAAGCTTTCCCAGTGGCCGGGTGAATCAACGGGCACTGCAAACGCTGGAGGCGGCGGGCATCTCTACGGCGGGCTTGAGCAGCAAGGCTTCGGATGCTTTTGAGGGCTCGCCTCCCGACATCGTCATTACCGTCTGTGATCGCGCTGCTGGAGAAGCATGCCCGATCTTCTTCGGCCCAGCCCTGAAGGCGCATTGGGGGCTGGCCGACCCGTCTGAGGCTAGCGGGTCGGAAGCCGAGATCACCGCAGCGTTTGAAAGCACACTGGCCAAAATTCAGGAACGCGTGAATGCATTTCTTGCACTGCCGCTCAAGACCCTGAGCCCTGACCAACTGCAAGCTGAACTGAACCGCATCGGTTCGCTTTGAAGATCAACCGAGGCGGCACCCAACCAGGCGCCGCCGTAGGAGCTTATATGCAAGACACATTGCCGAACGTCCATGCCGAACTGATCGACATTCCTTCGCTGGAGCAACTGTCGCCTCGTAATCCTTCGGAGCATAAGCCTCGCATTCTGCTGCTATACGGATCGACGCGAGAGCGCTCATTCAGCCGCCTGGTCACGCAAGAAGCGGCACGCCTGCTGAAGGAGTTTGGCGCCGAAACCAGGATTTTTGACCCTGCGGGTCTGCCGCTGCCTGATGACGCACCCGACACGCATCCCAAAGTCTTGGAACTGCGCGAGCTGATGCAATGGTCAGAGGGTCAGGTGTGGTGCTCTCCTGAGCGTCACGGCTCCATGAGTGCCGTGTTCAAAGCGCAGATCGACTGGGTTCCGCTGGCGCTGGGCGCTGTACGACCTACGCAAGGCAAAACCCTTGCTGTGATGCAGGTCTGCGGCGGCTCGCAGTCCTTCAACGTGGTCAATCAGTTGCGGGTACTTGGCCGCTGGATGCGGATGTTCACCATCCCGAACCAGTCTTCTGTGGCCAAGGCGTTCACCGAGTTCGATGAGGCCGGACGTATGAAGCCTTCTTCGTACTACGACCGCCTGGTGGACGTGATGGAAGAATTGATGAAGTTCACGCTGCTCTTGCGCGATCGTCAGGATTACCTGGTCGACCGTTATTCCGAGCGCAAGGAATCCGCCGAAGAGCTGTCCAGACGAGTCAACCAGCGTTCGATTTGATGCCCGTGTGCGGAACCGGTATGAGCCGCACCACGATCTTCCACACGTTGAGGCCTTTGCGCCGGGAGGATGCTGGTGAGTCAGAATTCGAAACTTGATGTCGTGGTCATTGGTGGTGGCCAATCCGCGCTGACTGTCGCTTATTTTTTGAAGCGCACAGGCTTGTCTTACGTGCTGCTGGATGCCGAGCCGGGACCAGGAGGCGCCTGGCGGCATGGCTGGGATTCGCTGCGGCTCTTCTCGCCGTCGGCATGGAGTTCGATTGCAGGCTGGCCGATGCCGGCCCTGTCCGAGGGGACGCCCGGGCGGGACGACGTTGTCGAATACCTGACTCAGTACGAGCGCCGGTATGACTTCCCCATCATCCGCCCCACGCGGGTGACCCGTGTCGAGAAGATCGAAGGCGGCTTGCGTGTTATCTCAAAGGACAACCACTGGGACGCCAAAGCGGTTATCAGTGCAACAGGCACCTGGAGCTGCCCGTTCGTACCAGACTATCCCGGCCAGGCATTGTTTGCAGGCAGGCAGCCTCATTCCGCTCATTACGTCGGGCCGAACGAGTTTGCGGGTAAAACCGTCCTTGTCGTCGGTGGCGGCAACTCCGGCGCCCAGATTTACGCCGAGGTCTCCAAAGTGGCGCAGGCAACCTGGGTCACGCAACAGGCCCCAACGTTCCTACCTGATGAGGTGGATGGACGCGTCCTGTTCGAACGCGCTACTGCTCGACTGAAGGCGCAGCAGGATGGCGTGGAGCCTCAACAGCCCGTTGGAGGACTGGGCGACATTGTCATGGTGCCACCGGTCAAGGAGGCTCGCGAGCGCGGTGTGTTGAGCGCGGTACGGCCGTTCACGCGCTTTACTTCGACAGGGGTTGTGTGGTCATCGGGGATCGAGACAAAGGTGGACGCTGTCATCTGGTGCACGGGATTTGCTCCGGCGCTCGATCACCTGAACAACCTGAACATTGTAGGCCGGGATGGCAAAGTGATTGTGGACGAAAGCCGAAGCGTTGCGGTACCCGATCTGTGGCTGGTGGGTTACGGCGACTGGACGGGGCTCGCTTCTGCCACATTGATCGGCGTAACCCGCACCGCCCGGGATGTAGTCAGGCAAGTGCAAAGCTATCTCACTGGCGGAACCTGATTGCTCGCGCCGACAAATTCGCGCGAGCTTACTGTGATGCGACTTCAAGCTCGGGGAAGATGATTGGCTCCAGCGGTGGAGTCGCCTGGTTCAGGCCGAGTCGCCAGTAGCCGACATCGTGCCATTTTCCAAGCTTGAACCCTACCTCCGGGTACATGCCGATTTGGGTGAATCCTAGTGACTCATGCAGGCCCACGCTGCCTTCATTTGGTTGCGCGATCCCAGCGTAGGCTGAGTGAAATCCCTGCTTTTCGAGAATCGAAAGCAAGGTCCCGTAAAGTTCTCGGCCGACGCCCTGACGACGAACTGATTCTGCGATGTACACGGTCACATCAACGGCCCATCGGTAGGCCGGACGTGCGCGATGCTGACTTGCGTATGCATAGCCTTTGATCTCGCCCTGCTCTTCAGCCACCAGATAGGGATAAGTCTGAAGCGTCTTAGTTATCCTATGCGCAATTTCCGTAATGCTCGGCGGTGTTTCTTCGAAAGAGATCGCAGTATTCAGAACGATTGGGGCATAAATGCGCTGGATGGCATCTGCATCGGTTGCCGCCGCCGTACGGATATTCAAAGCCATGGAGGGTCGTCCTTGAGAGGAAGCCTGAACCTTAGCTTTTCCAAGCCACTTTTCAATATCAACGAATGCAATATCGGTATTCAGTGTCGGAATCTCGCCTTGAAGCCTGAAGGTCTGTAAAACCATCTCAGCGAGCAGAATCAGGCAAATTGCGAACAGTATCCGCTTAACGCCGACACCGCCCTGCCCCCTAATCTGAACCCATGCAGAACACACCACTGCAACGGGTTAACCAGAGACTGATCTGAACGACCCGGACCTCAATCGAAATTTGACCGGAGTCACCGCCATGAAAACTGTAAGCCAACTGATCGCCGTCGCCACCTTCGCCCTCAGCGCCAGCGCATTCGCCGTACCGAGCAATCAGGAAGATCGTTTCTTCACCCAGGTCAACGAACCACAGCAGACTGTTGCTGCCGATGGCTCGGAACGTACGCCGCAGGGCCAGGCTCTGGCGGAAAACGGCCGCAACCGCCTCGAGGAACAAGGCCTGGTTGAAGACGGCTATGACAAGACCCCACAAGGCCAGGCCATCGCTGCCGACGGCTCAGACCGCACCCCACTGGGTGAGGCCCTCGCCGCTGATGGATCGGACCGTACAGCGGGTCGTCGCGCAGCTTAAGCGCGTGTTGCCGAGACAGGAAAAGTCCTGCGGGTTTGAGACCTGCAGGACTTTTCCGTCTTTTGAGGCAAGACCTGATCGAAAACTCTATTGATAGGAACAGGCAATACTTCGATCCGATTCGGCATCGTCCGCCAGCGTTATCCGCCCTAGCATGACTTCTCTAATTGCCTACTGGAGTACAGATCCATGAAGACTCTTTTCATCACCGGTGTCAGCAGCGGCTTCGGCCAGGCGCTGGCCAAAGAAGCGCTCGCTCAAGGTCACAGGATTATCGGCACAGTGCGCAGTGAATCCGCTCTGGCAGCCTTCGAAGCGCTGTCGCCCGAGCGCGCGCATGGGGTGGTTTTGGACGTTACCGAGTTCGATGCCATCGATGGGGTGGTTGCGGCTGTGGAGGATCGTCACGGCCCGGTGGACGTGCTGGTCAACAACGCAGGTTATGGCCATGAGGGGATTTTCGAAGAGTCATCGCTGCAGGAAATGCGCCGCCAGTTCGACGTCAACGTATTCGGCGCGGTGGCGGTGACCAAGGCGTTCGTCCCGTATTTCCGCCAGCGCCGCGCGGGGCATATTCTCAATATCACCTCCATGGGTGGCTACATCACCATGCCGGGGATCGCTTATTACTGCGGCAGCAAGTTCGCTCTGGAGGGCATCTCCGACACCTTGAGCAAGGAGCTTGCGCCCTTCAATATTTTTGTCACCGCTGTGGCGCCGGGGTCATTTCGCACCGACTGGGCAGGCCGCTCGATGCAACGCACGCCGCGTAGCATCAGTGACTACGACGCAAGCTTCGATCCGGTGCGCAAGGCCCGGGAGGAGAAAAGTGGCCATCAGCTGGGCGATCCGCAAAAAGCTGCACGGGTCATACTGACGATCATCGACAGTCCAAACCCGCCCGCTCATCTGCTGTTGGGTAGTGATGCGCTGGCGTTGGTGCGTGACAAGTTGCAGCAGACGGCGGAGAGTATTGAGCAATGGCAAGCGCTCAGTCGTTCGACGGATGGCTGAAAGATCAAAAGCACCCTCACCCCAGCCGTCTCCCGGAGGGCGAGGGAGCCGATCGCGGGTGGATTCAACCCCCGCGTTCGGCACGATATTACAGGTCGGCGTAGTACCAGAAAGCACCACGGTCAGTCCCCTCTCCCTCTGGGAGAGGGCTAGGGTGAGGGCTCTGTCTGACACCCCGCCAATCAGCCAGACAGGTTCAAACCCGCCTTTTCACAAGGAAACCCACAGCCCATGCCGAAACCGAAAGACCCCATCACAGCGCGCATGGTCCAGCTAATGAGCCAGCTCGCCCCGCTGGAAGGTTACAACCTGAGCCCGCTGGGCGATGTGCGGTTCCTGCGTTCCAACCGACCGCTGACCCGCACGCCGGTGTTGTACGAACCGGGCATCGTGATCCTTTGTCAGGGGCGTAAACGCGGTTATCTCGGCGATGAAGTCTACGTCTACGACGCTCAGCATTATCTGGTGGTGTCGGTGCCGGTACCCTTCACCATGGAAACCGATGCCAGCGAAACCGAGCCAATGCTCGCGGTGTACGTGCGTCTGGATTTCGCCCTGGCCGGCGAGCTGATTCAGCAAGTGGATGAGCGGTGGGAATTTCCCACAGCGCAACCGATGGGCATGTACGCCTCGCCTCTCGACGAACCGCTGCGCCGGTCAACCCTGCGTTTTCTTGAAGTGATGAGCGACGATGCCGACGCGCAAATCCTCGGCCCGGCGATGCTGCGCGAGCTCTACTACCGCATCCTCACCGGCGAACAAGGTGGCACCCTGCGCGCCGCCATCGCCCAACAGGGCCAGTTCGGCAAGGTGACCCGCGCCATCCACAAGATCCACAGCTGTTATCACCAGCATCTCGACGTAGAGACCCTGGCAGAGGAAGCGCAGATGAGCGTGCCGAATTTTCACCTGCACTTTCGCAAGGTTACCGATTCCTCGCCGATGCAGTATCTGAAGTCGACGCGGCTGCACCAGGCGCGATTGCTGATGCTGCGCAACGACCTGACTGCGGCAAAAACTGCGTTTCTGGTCGGTTACGAAAGCGCCTCGCAATTCAGCCGCGACTTCAAACGCCTCTTCGGCCGCACACCGCTGGCGGAAGTGGCGTGGATGAAACAGGCCTATGCGCTGCCGGCACCGACGAGTGCTTCGCCGTTTGTGTCGTCACACTGACTTCACCCGCGTGTTGAACAAACAGAAATCCACATTGAAGGGAAGAAAGTGAATCTGAGAGCTGAGATCGAAAACGCATTTGGACCCCAGGCATTCGCCCGTCCGCTTTTCTATTCCTGGCCGGGAGGATTGCGTTTCGAACTCTCCGAAACGGGCGGAATCATCGAGCAATTCCTGACCGCTATGCGCAAATCCATAACCATCTGCGGCGACATTTTCCAAGGGGACGCATCGTTTGTCGCATGCCTGCGCATTCATTCCGGTCGCAATCGATTCGCCCACCGCAGCACTCTTCGCGCCCTTAAATCTGCTGGAATCGATACTCCATCAGCGCTGTGCATCTGGAGCGAAGAAATAGACAACGAGGAATGGTTCACCGAGGAAGAACCGGAATACTGGGTCAACGTCGCCTTCGAAGCGTCTATCGCGAGCATTCAAGCATTACTCTGGTGCGCATTGGCCAAGGACTTCGGTGCTATCCAACCGCGTGCGAACTGTACTGTCTACCTGTTCAATCTGCCCAAGCGAGTCATGGTCTTTCCCTATGACGACCGAGGCATGGACGTGGTTGGGACCAATACCGAACTGCTTTCGCAGCTTTATCAACGACACTATGCCTGGCTGCTCGACCATGACCGCGTAGCGATGGAAGCCACATTCGGCGGGCTGAAACGTTAGGTGAACGTTATCGTTTCAACTTCTTCGCCATGATGATCGTGCGCTCCGTCTGATGAAACTCATCTCTGATTTTCTTGAAGCCGAGCGAAGCATAGAAGCCTTCTGCGGTGACTGAGGAAGGAACGCGCAGCAAGTTGGAACCTGCGTCCATGGCGAGTGATTGAATGCTCTTCATCAGCTGGCTTCCGACACCCATTCCTTGAAAGTCCGGGTCGACAAATACGCTTCGAACAACGTCTCCATCAAGACTTGCCGTTGCGACGATTTGACTGTCGAGCGTAGCGACTAGCACCTGACGCTCAGCCAACAAGCGAAGGATCTTCGAAGGCGAAAAGCTTTCAATTACTCGATCAATGATTTCGGATGAATAGTCGCGAGCATTGCTCTCACGGAGCGTCTTGATGACCGTCTCACTGATAGCCGATGCATCCGCATCTTTCGCAATGTGAATTTGAATATCCATCACGTAGCTCCTTGCTTGTCAGTTCCGTGTACAGCACTTATCGCAGCAAATTCCCCATCCACATAGTGCTTGCCCCCTCCTGCGTTTCCTCGCCCAATCACACAGGTCAGCCACCTGCATCAGGATGGGATCATGAATACCACGGCCATTCCCGAAGGTTTCACTCCATTCACCCGCAGCAGTCCGTTGCTGGATCTGCTCGGCCCGATCTACGCCAGAGGCCACGGCCTGCAATTGGAGTTGGGCTTACTGACCGACTCCCGCCATGCCAATGGTCGCGGCACTTTGCATGGTGGTGTTTTGGCGACGCTAGCGGACGTGGGCATGGGCTACGCCATGGCCTTCTCCAGCGATCCGCCGCAGCCGTTGATCACCGCGAGCATGACCCTGGATTATCTCGGCGCGGTGCACATCAACGAGTGGCTCGAAGTGCGTCTTGAACACTCCAAAAAGGGCCGCCAACTGGCGTTTGCTGGCGTCAGTCTGCACGTCGGTGAGCGAACGGTTGCGCGCGCCAGTGCCGTGTTCGCGGTGCCGATGAATTGATCGACTGACTCGACTCATCGCCCCACCTGGACGGCAGGCCGGGATTTGCCGCCCCGCCCGCACGGTCATTACCTTCAAGGCATTGTGTTCGCCATCGTCACCCCATACGCAGCCAGAAGCATATCCGCCGCCCGCTCACCAATAACGACACACGGCGCCATCGTGTTGCCAACGGTGATGCGCGGCATGATCGAGGCATCTGCAACGCGCAGCCCGTCGATCCCGTACACGCGCAATTGGTGGTCAACCACCGACAGCGCATCGCGGCCCATTTTTGCCGTACACGACAGATGCCAGTAGGTCATCGCCGAGTTGCGGATGAACTGTTCCATAGCGCGGCGTTCTCTCGGCCCGGGCACCACTTCGCGCTTGATCAGCCCATTGAAGGCTTGGCTGTTGCCGAGTGCGCGGCACAGTTCGATCGACGCATGGGCTGCGGCCATGTCCTCGGGCTCGCTCAGGGAGTTCGGCTCAATGATCGGTGCATCCAGCGGCCCAGCACCCGACAACCGCAAGCGTCCGCGACTGGCCGGTCTGGCCAGCCCGGCGAACATGGTCCAGCCATGCTCCGGCGGCTCGATGGCGACCTCTGGCGGAGACGGTACCGCGAATGCCAGCTGACACTGCAACAGATCCGGGGCTTCCAGGCGACTGTCGCTTTTCCAGTACAAGGTGGTTTCGCATCCGCTGCCAGCGACCGCTTGGGGTTGTTGGTATTCCCACGTGCAGCCGAAAGCCAGATGATCCTGCAAATTCTCGCCGACACCGGGTAAATGAACGACCGGTGCGATGCCGTGTTTTCGCAGTTCATCCGCCGGGCCGATGCCCGACTGCATGAGCACTGTCGGTGATTGCACCGCGCCCATGGACAGGATGACTTCAGCTGCGGCATGAAAGCGCCGCCGCTCGCCGGCGATCAACACTTCGACACCGACGGCCCGGGTGCCGACCAGCAACACGCGGGTCACCAACGCCCCGGTCAGCACCGTCAGGTTCGGACAGTGCAAGCGTGGCCGGATGTAGGCGTCGTAAACCGACTCGCGCTTGCCCTGTTTGATGCGCAAGTCGGTGACAGCGATCCCTCCTGCCCCTTCCATCATCTCGCCATTGGGGCTGTCGAATCGTGGGATGCCCAGATCGCCGGCCGCCTCCAGCGTTGCCAACGCAAGGGGTTGAGGTGTGGCCGGCTGCTCGACATGTACCGGCCCACCTGAACCACGCCGGGTGGCGTCCGGGCTGCCTTGCCAGTTTTCGATCCTGCGGTAGTAATCGAGCACCGATGCGTAGCCCCAGGCCGGGTCGCCAGATTCGGCAGCGAAATGCTCCCAATCGGCGCGATGGCCGCGCGACCAGACCATCACGTTGATGCTCGATCCACCGCCGAGCCCCTTGCCCATGCTCAACGGTAGCCGTCGACCGTTCAAGCGTGGATCGGCTTGGCCCTCGAATGCCCAGTCGCGCGTGGAGCCGAGGTTCAGCGGCCATTGCGCCGGTTCGGTCACCTCGGGGCCCGAATAGTCTTCGCCGGCCTCAATCAGCAGAACCCGTGCGCCTGACTCATCGGCAAGCCGCGCAGCGACTATGCAGCCCGACGTACCGGCACCACAGACAATGAAGTCATAGTCGTGATCGCTTCGAGGGTCCATACGCCCGCTCCCCTTCGATGCCGCGATCACTGTTCAGCAACGCTGTGCACGGCTTTGAGAATCACCGCCGCGACTTGCGCCGGCTGCGACTGCTGCGGGACATGGCTGGCGTGCACCTCTGCAAGGGTCGCACCGATGCGCTTGGCGGCAGACCGCTGGACGTCGGGATGAATCATCCGGTCTTCGGTAGCGAGCAGGTACCAGGACGGCTTGGTTTTCCAGGCCGAAGCGGTGGTTTTATCTTCGAAAGCCGAGGCCTTGATCGGCCCTTGCGTGGCGGTCATGACGGCGGTCTGCGCGGCCGGCAGATCCTGAGCGAAGTCCTTGGCCATGCCTTCAGCGGTGAGATAGAGGAAGCCGTTACCGTCGGCCTTGATCTGACTGATGCCCGGCGGCGTCGGCGCACCTTTGCCCTGTTCGCCACTGGTTTGCCCGGCGTCTGGCGCGAAGGCGGCGACATACACCAGCGCGCTGACTTTCTGGTCGTTACCGGCTTCGGTAATCACCGTGCCGCCCCACGAGTGACCGACCAGCACCACCTTGCCCTGCTGGTTGTTCAGCGCGCGGCGCGTGGCGGCAACGTCGTCGGCCAGCGAGGTGAGCGGGTTTTGCACAACGGTCACGGCCACGCCTTTGGCTTGCAGCAGTGGCACCACTTTGGCCCAGTCGGAACCGTCGGCGAAGGCGCCGTGTACGATCACCACCGAAGGCGTTGTATCCTGCGCGTGGCTGGCGCCAGCCATGAACGTACTGGCCAGGGCAAAGGCGACGGTGGCGAATTTCGATTTGATTGTTTTCATTGGATGAGCTCCTGTTCGGGAGTTCAGAGTGTGCTGGCCGGCCTGCGATGTGGGCATCGGTCAATTATCCGACCCCGGGGCATTTTTCATGGATAGTGGCTTGCAACTGGACATCTCACTGGACGGCGCATTGGCAACCATCGCCCAGGTCGGTGACCTCAGCATGGGGCAACCGCTCGGTCACTCCCGGCGCGTTGCCGCTTTGGCGCGGATGCTCGCGCAGGCACGCCACGGCGACGGTGAGCATCTGCAGGTTGCAGAGCAGATTGCCTTGCTGCGCTGGTCTGGGTGCACAGCCAACGCCGAAGGCTTTGCCGACCTGCTGGGCGACGACGTCGATGGTCGCCGCGCAATGCTCGATCTGACCCTGGGCAATGAACAGATGAACGCGGTGCATCAGGCAACCCCGCTGGCCGTGGTGCACTGTGAGGTGTCAGGTGCAATCGCCAAAACCCTTCAGCTCGGAACCGCCGTTGAAGCGGGCCTGTGTCGGGTGTTCGAAACTTACGACGGCACTGGCCGACCGCTGGGCGTAAGCCATGAACACATCCCTGAAGTCGCCTATCAGGTGGTCATGGCCGGTGATCTGGACATTCTCACCCGCGCCCATGGCCTGGACGCGGCGCTGCGCTGGATCAGCGAGCAGTCGGATCGGCGCTATCCCGCATCGCTGGTGTCGTTGCTGGTGGCCAATGCCAAGGCCTGGCTGGCTGATCTGGAAACGCTTTGCACAAAAGTTGAAGCCGCGCCTGAGCAGCGTCATGTCTCACTGACTTTGGTCGGAGACATCATTGACTTGAAGCTGCCTTGGCTAGCCGGGCATTCGCGTCAGGTCGCCCATGTCGCCGTGGAAGCTGCGCGCCTGTGGGGGCTGGGTGAGCCGACGCTGACAGACATTGGCAAGTCCGCGCTGATTTACGGTCTCGGCCGCGCAGCCGTTTCCAATCACCTATGGAATAGCCCAGGGCCGCTGCCCTACGGTGCGGCAGAGCGAGTGCGCCTGGTGCCTTACTGGACGCAACAGGCGCTCCGGCCGTTAATGGAACTGGCCGCGCCCGCCGAGATAGCCACCCACGCTTATGAACGGCTCGATGGCAGCGGCTATTTTCGCGGCGTGGCGGGTGATGCACTGAATGCCGAACATCGGCTGTTCGCCACCTCGGTCGCCTGGGTAGCGTTGAGGCAAGCCCGGCCATGGCGAACAGCCCACGACGAAGTCGCAGCAGCCACGCTGCTCAAAAAGGATGCTGGCCGTGGTCTGTTCGATAACGATGTCTGCGAAGCGGTCATTGCTGCCGCCAGTGGCGAGCGCCGCGTGCGGCAACCCAAGCCTTCGCTGCTGACAGCGCGTGAGTGCCGCATTCTTCTGGAAATCAGCCGTGGCGCCAGCAACAAACAAGTCGCGCAACTGTTGGCTATCAGTCCGAGCACGGTACGCACGCACATGGAAAGCATCTTTCGCAAATTGCAATGCTCGACCCGTGCAGCCGCCACTCTGAAGGGGCTGACGATGGGCTTGATCGCCTGAATACCGTGCCGGGGTCAAGCCTGACTGGCGCGCGCCAACTCAATGAATGCCCTGGCGGCCGCAGAGGGATTGCGGCGGTTCGGGTAGTACAGGCACAACCTGTCTCGGGGCGGGGTCCAGTCCTTGAGTACCTGTACGAACTCGCCGGTGCGGATTTCGTCACGAACGTCCTGCTCCATGAAAAAGCCCAGCCCCATGCCCGCCTGCACCGCGACCTTGACCACGCTCGATTCATCCAGCGTAAGCGGACCGTTCACATCAAGACGGGTAACTTCTCCGTCCCGCTCGAAATACCAGGGGAAAATAGCCCCGTTCGGTAGTCGCACACGGATACATTGATGCCCGAGCAGCTCGGACGGCGTGCGCGGTTTGCCCTGTTGTGCAAAATACCCCGGCGAACCGACCACCGCGTAACGTTGCGGCGGGCCGACAGGCACCACAATCACATCGTTGGGCACCAGGCCTGCCGAGCGCACGCCGAAATCGAAGCCGTCAGCCACGATATCCACCAGCCGGCCCTCGGTTACAAGATCAATATGGACTTTCGGATGCTGCTGCAAAAACTCGATCACCAGTGGCAGCAGCGCCGAACGCGCAGCGCTGGCGAAGGCGTTGATGCGCAACGTGCCCGAGGGTCCGGCGTTTTGCGAGCGCACTGCATCGAGTGCCGAACGCAAATCCTGCAAGGCTGGCCCCACCTGTTCGAGAAACACTCTCCCCGCTTCGGTGATGGCGACGCTACGGGTCGTGCGGTTGAACAGTCGCGATTCGAGGCGCGCTTCCAGTTGCGCAATGGTGTTGCTCAGCGCGGTAGTGGAGACGTCGAGATCAATGGCGGCCTGGCGAAACGACCCCCTTCGAGCCACGGCTATGACGGCGTCCAGTTCATTGAGGGCCAAGCGATCCTGAACCATGGATTGTCCTCATTTTCGGGATAGGTCATTACGATTTGTCCCAGTTGAACAAACTATCTGAGGCCCAGCAAGATGACTCCAGTTAATCAATCAGGAGTCAGCCAATGAACCTTCAACTTCCCTCCGTCGTGCAGACGTATGTCACGGTCAACGACGAGAAAGAAATCTACGACGCGACCCATCAATTCCGAGCGCTGGAGATCTCGCCATGCTGAATTCAGGATTGACTGGCAAACGGGTGCTCGTCACTGGCGGCACCAAGGGAATCGGCAAAGCAGTGGTCGAGTGGTTTCTGGCCGAGGAGGCAAAGGTCATCACTTCGGCTCGGCAAGTGGACGTCGAAATGCCGGGCGCACTGCTGGTTGCGGCTGATCTTTCGACCCGGGAAGGTTGTGACGCACTCATCGCAGCGGTCCAACAGCAACTGGGCGGCGTCGACATAGTGGTTCATGTCCTGGGTGGCTCGTCGGCCCCCGGTGGTGGTTTTGCAGCGCTGGACGAGGAGCAGTGGCAATGCGAACTCAATCTGAATTTGCTGCCGGCGGTGCGCCTTGATCGCGCCCTGCTCCCGGACATGCTCGAGCGTCGGGATGGCGTGGTGATCCATGTCACGTCCATCCAGAGTCGATTGCCGCTGCCGGAATCCACCACAGCGTACGCGGCGGCCAAGGCTGCGCTGTCGACCTACAGCAAGAGCCTTTCGAAAGAGGTGTCGCCCAAAGGGGTCCGTGTGGTTCGGGTTTCCCCG
This sequence comes from Pseudomonas sp. GXM4, assembly GCF_008923895.1. Lineage (NCBI taxonomy): Bacteria > Pseudomonadati > Pseudomonadota > Gammaproteobacteria > Pseudomonadales > Pseudomonadaceae > Pseudomonas > Pseudomonas sp. GXM4. The sequence continues at coordinate 36,270 of NZ_WBRZ01000003.1, read as the reverse complement.
GGCTGGGTCGAAACCGAAGCATCGGTGGCATTGGCCGAGCGACTCGCGCAGGAGGCTGGCACTGACTATCAGGGTGGCAAGGACATCATCATGCAAGCCTTGGGCGGTATTCCGCTCGGCCGCCCATCGACGCCAGCTGAAGTGGCTGAGCTGATCGGGTTTGTGGCGTCGCCGCGAGCGGCTTCGATCACAGGAAGTGAATTTGTGATCGACGGCGGGACCATCCCGACAATCTAGCCGCCAGCCTGCGGGTCAAGGATGACTCGCTGAATCCGACCGGCACGCTTACATCCGATGCTGCTCCAGCAAAAAATCCACAAACAAGCGCACCCGCACCGGCATCGCCGCGCCGCCGACGAACACCGCATGAATCGGTTCCTCATCGCCCGGGTTAAAAGCTTGGAGCAGCGGGATCAGCGTGCCGCGCTGCAAGTCTTCCCTGACGGTGAACTCGCCAATCCGTGCAACGCCTGCGCCGAGTCTGGCGAACTGGGCCAGTGCTTCGCCGCTGCTGCATTCGATGTTGCCGCTGACTTTCAGCGAGAACTCCTTGTCGTCGCGGATAAACGGCCAGTTGGCTTCGGCGCGGCGGAAGTTGAAGCGCAGGCAATTGTGCTTGAGCAGGTCTTCCGGTTCGAGAGGTGTGCCGTGGCGTTTCAGGTAATCGGACGATGCGACCACGACCTGGCCGGTGTGGCCGAGCCGGCGTGCGGTCAACGGGCTGTCGGGCAGATGGCCGAAGCGGATCGCGACGTCCGCCTGACCGGCGAGGATGTCGACTACCTCGTCGCCGAGGCTGAGGTCGACGACGATGTTCGGGTAACGGGCGGTGAAGGCTGCGACCAGCGGCACAATGGTCAGCCGTCCATGGCCAAGGGCGGCACTGACACGCAAGCGGCCCTTGGGTACGCCTTGATCGGTGATGGCCCCTTCCACTTCGTCCATGTCGGCGAGAATTCGCCGGGCACCGCGCAGGAAGGCCTCGCCCTCGGCGGTAAACGTCAGCGCACGGGTGGTGCGCAGCAACAGACGAGTGCCGAGTCGCTGTTCAGCGCGGGCGATGATTCGACTGACCGCCGAAGGCGTCAGCCCCAATGCACGCGCCGCTGCTGAGAGGCTGCCCTCCTGTGCCACGGTGACGAACACGCTCATTTCCCCTGACCTGCCGTTGAAGTCCATTCGTGCCTCTTACGCAAAGGTGATTGCCAGAATCGCCATCTACCGCCTGAAAACGATGGATCGTAGCATTGGCGGCATAGATGAGGAGACTTTCCATGCGTATCAATCCACCACTTGTTGCACTCGCCGTCGGCGCCTTTGGCATCGGCGTCACCGAGTTCGCGCCGATGGGCATGTTGCCCGGCATTGCCGCCGATCTCGGCGTTTCCATTCCTGCTGCGGGGTTGTTGGTCAGTGCCTACGCCTTGGGCGTTCTGCTCGGCGCGCCGCTGATGACCCTGACCACTGGCAAGATCCCCCGGCGCTATCTACTGATCGGGCTGATGGCGATTTTCACCTTGGGTAATCTGATGTCAGCGCTGGCCACCGATTACTCCAGCCTGATGGTCGCCAGGGTGATCACCTCGCTCAATCACGGTGCGTTCTTCGGAGTTGGCTCGGTGGTTGCCGCCAGTGTGGTCGCGCCGGAAAAACGCGCCGGCGCCGTGGCGGCAATGTTCATGGGCCTGACGTTGGCGACTATCGGCGGCGTGCCGCTGGCAGCCTGGTTTGGTGAACTGTTTGGCTGGCGCTCGGCGTTCTGGGGCATTACCGGCCTCGGCGTGCTGACCATGATCGCCTTGTGGTTCGCCCTGCCCAACCTGAAAGCAGAGCAAGGCGCGGGTGCGCTGGCGGAAATACGGGTATTGGGCCGAGGTCCGGTACTGGCCGCGCTGGCCCTGACCGTGGTTGGCTCGAGTGCGATGTTCACCGTGTTCACTTACATCGCGCCGATCCTCAGCAGCGAGACCCACGCCTCCGCCGCGTTCATCACCGCCATGCTGGTGTTGTTCGGAATCGGTTTGACCCTGGGCAATATGTGGGGTGGCAAGGCTGCCGACCGTTCGATCGACCGCACCCTGATCGTGTCGCTGAGCGCATTGATTGTGGTGTTGCTGGCGTTCACGGTGCTGATGCGCTGGCCGCTGCCGGCCGCCGTCGCCATTCTGATCTGGGGTATCGCCAGCTTCGCTCTGGTGCCGCCGCTGCAGATGCGCGTGATGGAAGCCGCCAAGGACGCGCCGAATCTGGCTTCGGCGGTGAACATCGGTGCCTTCAATTTTGGCAACGCGATCGGCGCGGCGCTGGGTGGCGCGGTGATCAATGCCGGGCTGGGTTATCCGGCGATTTCCCTGGCCGGCGCGGCGATGGCTGGTCTGGGCCTGCTGATGGTGCTGACGTTCGCCTGGCGCTCCAGAGCCAGTGCCGCTGCGCTGGCGTAAGTCTTCGCAGCGCTATGCGCCGCCCTGCTGATACTCGCGGGGCGTGCAGCCGAACTCGCGACGGAACACCGTGTGCAGATATTGCGCAGACTTGAAGCCGCAGGCCTGGGCAATGTCGGCAATCGCCGCATCGGTGTTCTTCAAACCGCTGGTAGCCGCCGCCAGTTTGAAACGCAAAATTTCGTCATGCACGCTGCAACCGCGCTCGGCGCGGAAATGCGCTTCGAGCGATGAGCGCGACACGCCGACATACGCCGCCACTTGCGCGGTCTTGATGCCCTGGCAGGCATATTGGCGGATGAACAGCAGCGCTTGCATGACGTACGGATTGCCCAGTGGTTGGTGCAGGCTCGACACCTGCACGTTGACCGCGTCCGGCGGAATCAGAATCTGCGTGCCGGTGGACGGCATGCCGTGGAGCATCTGGTGCAGCAATTGCGCAGCGGTGCGGCCCATAGTTTCGGTGCCCTGAATCACCGAACTCAGCGGTACACGCGTCAGGCTGCGGGTCAGCGGGTCGTTGTCGATGCCGATCAGCGCGACCTGCTCCGGCACGGCGATGCCGGCGGTCAGGCAGGCTTGCAGCAACTGCCGGGCACGGGCGTCGCTGACGGCGATAATGCCGATCGGTTTGGGCAGGCTGTGCAGCCAGGCGATCAGTTGCTCGACGGCGCTGTCCCACAGCGGCGCGCTGGTGCCCATGCCGCGATAGATCTCGGCGTGCAGACCGTCGCGCTGCATCAGTTTGCGAAAGGCTTTTTCCCGCTCCTGCGCCCAGCGATTGGCCTGCGCTTCCGGCAGGCTGAAACAGGCAAAGCGCTGCAACCCCGCCTCGACCAGATGCGAGTAAGCCAGCGTGATCAATGCGTTGTTGTCAGTGGCAACGTAGGGAATCGCTTTTGGATAAGCGCGTGCATCCTCGTAGGAACCGCCCACCGCCACCACCGGCAAATGAATGTCGGCCAGCGCCTCGCCAATCAGCGGATCGTCGAAGTCGGCAATGATCCCGTCACCCTGCCAGCGCTCGATGCCTTTCAGGCGGCAGAGAAAATCCTCTTCCAGAAACAGGTCCCAGGAAGCGCGGGTGCTGCTCAGGTAGTTGCCAATGCCGCTGATGATGCCACGGTCGTAGATCTTGCTGCCGTTGAACAACAGGGCGATGCGGTGCACGGGCGGTAGGCTTTTCATTGTTTTTAGGCTGTTCCGGGTCGCTTCGTCGCGGCGACGATGGACACAGACTAGGCCTGCGAGCGCTGAAGCTCAATACGCAAAATCGCACTCGCAGTTGAGGCTTTTCATAATCAGCGGGCACGGGGGCGTTGCTAGTATCGAGACACCGCCAAGAACAACAAGGACAAGGTCCATGCAGTACTTCCCCAATATCGAGCCGGTTCGCTACGAAGGCCCGAACAGTGATTCGCCCCTCGCATTCCGTCACTACGACGCCGACAAACTGATCCTCGGCAAACCCATGCGCGAACACCTGCGCATGGCCGCCTGCTACTGGCACACCTTTGTCTGGCCGGGCTCCGACGTGTTCGGTGCCGGCACCTTCAAACGCCCCTGGCAACGCAGTGGCGAACCGATGGAACTGGCCATCGGCAAGGCTCAAGCCGCATTCGAGTTCTTCAGCAAACTGGGCATCGATTACTACTGCTTTCACGACACGGACGTCGCCCCCGAAGGCAATTCGCTGAAGGAGTACCGCGAACACTTCGCACAAATGGTCGATCGCCTCGAACAGCACCAGGAACAAAGCGGCATCAAGCTGCTCTGGGGCACCGCCAACTGCTTCAGCAATCCGCGTTTTGCCGCCGGCGCTGCGAGCAATCCCGATCCGGAAGTGTTCGCCTGCGCCGCCGCGCAAGTGTTCAGCGCGATGAACGCCACCCATCGGCTCAAAGGTTCCAACTACGTGTTGTGGGGTGGCCGTGAAGGCTACGAAACCCTGCTCAACACCGATCTGAAACGCGAGCGCGAACAACTCGGGCGTTTCATGCGCATGGTGGTCGAGCACAAGCACAAGATCGGTTTCACCGGCGACCTGCTGATCGAGCCCAAGCCGCAGGAGCCGACCAAGCACCAATACGATTACGACAGCGCCACGGTGTTCGGCTTCCTCCAGCAGTACGGCCTGGAGAAGGAAATCAAGGTCAACATCGAGGCCAACCACGCGACCCTGGCCGGCCACAGCTTTCATCACGAAATTGCCACGGCTGCCTCGCTGGGTATCTTCGGCAGCATCGATGCCAACCGCGGCGATCCGCAGAACGGCTGGGACACCGACCAGTTCCCCAACAGCGTCGAAGAAATGACCCTGGCGACCTATGAAATCCTCAAGGCCGGCGGTTTCAAGAATGGCGGTTTCAACTTCGACTCCAAGGTGCGCCGGCAGAGCCTCGACGAAATCGACCTGTTCCACGGTCACGTTGGTGCCATGGACGTTCTTGCCTTGTCGCTGGAACGCGCCGCCGCGATGGTTGAGAACGATCAATTGCAAACCCTCAAGGACCAACGCTACGCCGGCTGGCGTCAGCCGTTCGGGCAAGCGGTGATGGCGGGCGACTTCAATCTCGAGTCACTGGCCGAGCACGCGTTCAGCAACGAGCTGAACCCGCAAGCCGTCAGCGGCCGCCAGGAAATGCTCGAAAACATCGTCAACCGCTATCTCTATCGCTGATCGCCGAGACCCTCTGCCGACGCAACCACGCTGTGACAATTGCACGACAATTCTGTGCCTGCTGCGTCGGCAGATTCTCTACAGTTCTACCAGCCCGATTCATCGTCAGGCCGTGTCTTTCCAACAAAAATAAAAGGACGCACCACCATGAAGAACTTGAAACGTACGCTGTTGGCCAGTGCCCTGGCGTTGTTGGCCCTGCCGGTAATGGCCGACGCCACCCACCCGAAAATCGGTTTCTCCATTGACGATCTGCGTCTGGAACGCTGGTCGCGCGATCGCGATTACTTCGTCGCGGCGGCGGAAAAAATGGACGCCAAAGTCTTCGTGCAATCGGCCGACGCCAACGAGCAGAAGCAGATTTCGCAGATCGAAAACCTCATCTCTCGCGGCGTCGATGTGATCGTCATCGTGCCGTTCAACGCGACAGTGCTGACCAACGCCGTGGCCGAGGCGAAGAAAGCCGGGATCAAAGTGGTGTCTTACGACCGGCTGATTCTCAACGCCGATGTCGACGCCTATATCTCCTTCGATAACGAAAAGGTCGGCGAGATGCAGGCCGGCGGCGTGCTGAAAGCGGCGCCCAAGGGTAATTACTTCTTGCTGGGTGGCGCGCCCACCGACAACAACGCCAAGATCCTCCGTGAAGGCCAGATGAAAGTGCTGCAACCCGCTATCGACAAGGGCGATATCAAGATCGTCGGCCAGCAGTGGGTCAAGGAATGGAACCCGACCGAAGCGCTGAGCATCGTTGAAAACGCCCTGACCCGTAACAACAACAAAATCGACGGCATCGTCGCCTCCAACGACGCCACCGCTGGCGGTGCCATCCAGGCACTGGCAGCGCAGCAGCTGGCCGGCAAGGTGCCGATTTCCGGTCAGGACGCCGACCTCGCAGCGGTCAAACGCGTGATCGCCGGCACGCAAACCATGACCGTGTACAAACCGCTAAAACTCATCGCTTCCGAAGCGGCCAAGCTCTCGGTGCAACTGGCACGCAACGAAAAACCGGCCTACACCTCGCAGTACGACAACGGCAGCAAGAAAGTCGACACCATCCTGCTCACGCCAACCCCGTTGACCAAGGACAACATCGACTTGCTCGAACAGGACGGCTTCTACACCAAGGCGCAGATTGCCGGGAAATAACCAGAGCCCAAATCTTTGGTTATGCAAAGAACCCTGTGGGAGCGAGCTTGCTCGCGAAGGCGGTGTATCAGTCAGAGATGCATTGCTTGAACTGACGCTTTCGCGAGCAAGCTCGCTCCCACAAGGGCTCTTTGGTGTTCAGGTCCCTGGTATACGAGCCTTTTCCATGTCCGACTATCTGCTGCAAATGAACGGCATCGTCAAAACCTTTGGCGGTGTCAAAGCGCTTAACGGCATCGACATCAAGGTCCGGCCCGGTGAATGCGTGGGCCTGTGCGGCGAGAATGGCGCCGGCAAGTCGACGCTGATGAAGATCCTTTCGGCGGTCTATCCCCATGGCACCTGGGACGGTGAAATCCTCTGGGACGGGCAACCGCTCCGGGCGCAATCGATCAGCGAAACCGAGGCCGCCGGCATCGTCATCATCCATCAGGAACTGACCCTGGTGCCGGACTTGTCGGTGGCGGAAAACATCTTCATGGGCCATGAGCTGACGCTGCCGGGCGGGCGCATGAACTACCCGGCGATGATCCACCGTGCCGAAGCGTTGATGCGTGAATTGAAAGTGCCGGACATGAACGTGTCGCTGCCGGTTTCGCAGTACGGCGGCGGTTATCAGCAACTGGTGGAAATCGCCAAGGCCCTGAACAAACAGGCGCGTCTGCTGATTCTCGACGAACCTTCCTCGGCCCTGAGCCGCTCGGAAATCGAAGTGCTGCTGGACAGCATCCGCGACCTCAAAGCCAAGGGCGTCGCCTGCGTCTACATCTCGCACAAACTCGATGAAGTCGCCGCCGTGTGCGACACCATTTCGGTGATCCGCGACGGCAAACACATCGCCACCACCGCCATGGCCGACATGGACATTCCACAGATCATCACGCAGATGGTCGGGCGCGAAATGAGCAACCTCTACCCCAGCGAGCCGCACGAGATTGGCGAGGTGATTTTCGAAGCGCGCCACATCACTTGCTACGACGTCGACAACCCCAAGCGCAAACGGGTCGACGACATTTCCTTTAGCCTCAAGCGCGGCGAGATTCTCGGCATTGCCGGGCTGGTCGGGGCCGGCCGCACCGAACTGGTCACCGCACTGTTCGGCGCCTACCCCGGACGCCACGAGGGCGAAGTCTGGCTGGACGGCCGACCGATCGACACGCGCACGCCGCTGAAAGCGATCCGCGCCGGCCTGTGCCTGGTGCCCGAAGATCGCAAGCGCCAGGGCATCATTCCGGATCTCGGTGTCGGTCAGAACATCACCCTCGCCGTGCTCGAGAGCTATTCGAAAATGACCCGCATCGATGCCGAAGCCGAACTGGGCTGCATCGACCGGGAAATCTCCCGTCTGCATCTGAAAACCGCAAGTCCCTCCCTGCCGATCACCAGCCTGTCGGGCGGTAACCAGCAGAAAGCCGTACTCGCCAAAATGCTCCTGGCCAAACCGCGCGTGCTGATTCTCGACGAGCCGACCCGAGGCGTGGATGTCGGCGCCAAGTACGAGATCTACAAGTTGATGGGCGCGCTGGCCGCCGAAGGCGTGTCGATCATCATGGTTTCGTCGGAACTGGCCGAAGTACTCGGCGTCTCCGACCGCGTATTGGTGATCGGCGAAGGCCAGTTGCGCGGCGATTTCGTCAACCACGAGCTGACCCAGGAACAGGTACTCGCCGCCGCCCTCAGCCAGCCGGGCAGCCATAACAATAATGATCGGAAAACCGCGTAAATGAATCAGGTCAAACAACTGTTCACCCGCTACAAGATGCTCGCGCTGGTATTTGCCGTGGTGCTGATCTGGCTGTTCTTCAGCTGGCAGACCGAGGGCGGCTTCCTCACCCCGCGCAACCTTTCCAACCTGCTGCGGCAGATGTCGATCACCGGAATTCTGGCCTGCGGCATGGTGCTGGTGATCATCAGCGGCGAGATCGATTTGTCGGTGGGTTCATTGCTCGGCCTGCTCGGCGGCCTCGCGGCGATACTCGACGTGGTCTATCACATTCCGCTGCTGGCGAATCTCAGTCTGGTTGCCCTCTGCGGCCTGATGATCGGCCTCGCCAACGGCTACATGGCGGCGTACTTGCGCATACCGTCATTTATCGTCGGGCTGGGCGGCATGTTGGCGTTTCGCGGCATTTTGCTGGGGATCACCGGCGGCACCACCATCGCCCCGGTTTCGCCGGAGCTGGTCTACGTCGGCCAGGGTTATCTGCCTCACGCGATCGGCACTGGCCTGGGTGTGCTGCTGTTTGTGCTGACGGTGTTCCTGACCTGGAAACAACGACGCAATCGCGCCCTGCATGGCCTGGCGGCGCATTCGCTGGTGCGTGATGTTGTGCGCGTGCTGGTGATCGGCGCGGTGCTGGCCGGTTTCGTCCAGACCCTCAACAGCTATGACGGCATTCCCGTGCCGGTGCTGCTGTTGCTGATTCTGCTCGGTGTGTTCAGCTACGTCACCAGCCAGACCGTGTTCGGCCGCCGGGTCTATTCGGTCGGCAGCAACATGGAAGCCACGCGCCTGTCAGGCATCAATGTGCAGGCGGTCAAGCTGTGGATTTTCGGCATCATGGGCGTGATGTGCGCCCTCGCCGGCGTGGTCAACACCGCACGCCTCGCCGCCGGCTCACCGTCCGCCGGCAGCATGGGCGAACTCGACGCCATCGCCGCCTGCTTCATCGGCGGCACCTCCATGCGCGGCGGCTCCGGCACCGTCTACGGCGCCCTCCTCGGCGCACTGGTGATCACCAGCCTGGACAACGGCATGTCCATGCTCGACGTGGATAGCTACTGGCAGATGATCGTCAAGGGCAGCATTCTGGTGTTGGCGGTCTGGGTGGATGTGAGTACGCGCACGGCGCGGCGTTGATCGCGGCAAACCTGGAGGGATCTGCTTCAAAAGGGAGTAAGAACGCAAGCCGCTGCTACGCTACGTAACACAATATTATGGAATACCAGATACCAAAAAACGCTGTTTCAAACGCTTGGTCCGCTCTGGCTCAATGGCTTCGAGGGCCTTGCACAGCTTGGCCCGTATCTTGCTCCTCCAGTGCATATCGCGCTCAAGGTCTATGGCCATGCCTGTATCCTCCGCACAATTCGGCGACGCTCACACCCGCTCTTCAAGCGCGGCGTGTGCGTTGCCGTGTGCAGCCATGGCGCGTTATCTCCGTCGATTCCGCTCTTCGTCCTCCATCGTGCTGCCGCGGCTGCCATCCTGCGTGAGCGCGAAGCAAAACGGTTTCTGGCAGATAGTCAGGTAACACCTCCCCACGAGAGTCTCTCTCGATCTCTCGCAGTTTCCGCCTTGGCGAATCGCTGCGCACCGTCATTACCGAGTTTCCAGGTGAGTCCCTCCGGCTCGCCCGGCGCTCTGCATCCGGAACAAACCTGATGAACCAAGACACCGCCTTGCTTGTGATCGATATGCAAAAGGAAGATGGCTTCCCGCTCGAACGCTTCGATCAAGTGGTCGATAACGCCGCGTCCCTGATCGATCGCGCTCGCCAGTTGCATATCCCGATTTTCTATACCCGCCATGTCAACGACGCTCCGGGCCGCGATCTGGCGCTGGGCGAACCGGTAGACGACCAAGGCAGGCCAACGACTTACCGCACCGGCACATCTGCGATCGAGATCATTGACGCCCTGGCGCCTCGAGACGCTGACGTCGTCATCGATAAACGCCGCTACAGCGCCTTCCACGGCACCCGTTTGGCTCAGATGCTCAACCGCCGAGGCATCAAGCACCTGGTGGTCATCGGCGTGCTGACGGATGTGTGTGTCATGAGCAGTCTGTTCGACGCCTATCAGCACGACTTCCAGATCAGCCTTGTCGCTGACGCCTGTAGTGCGACTACAGAGGGAGCGCATTACTCGGCACTGTTCATCCTTTCCAACTGGCTGTACGGGCTGGAGCTCTTCACCACCGAGCAATTGTCGAGACGCTGGAACAACGAGCCGGCAACATCGCTTCGAACCGCAGAACCCGATCACCTCGCCTTCCAGCCAGATGAATTCCCACAAGTCGTAGCGCGCTTTCAACGCCGCCTCGTCGACGCCTGCTGAACGGAGAACAGACATGAAAGTTGAAAAACGCAGCATCGACTTTATCCCAGAGAGCGAGCGTCACGGTCGGCCACGTTCCCTGTTCTTCGTCTGGTTTGGTGCCAACGCCAACATCACCACGGTAGCGGCTGGAGTGTTGCCCATCAGCCTGGGACTCAATCTTTTCTGGAGTGCGCTATCGATCCTTACCGGTTCGCTGATTGGTGCAATTTTCATGGCTTCGCACTCCGCGCAGGGGCCGAGACTGGGTATTCCGCAGATGATCCAGAGCCGGGCACAATTCGGGGTTTTCGGCGCCATCGTCCCGCTGCTGTTCGTCATGCTTATTTACTTGGGCTTTTTCGTCAGCAACACGCTGTTGGCTGCTCAGGCGGTGAGCGACCTGAGCCCGTTGAGCACCGCTGGCAACATCGCTCTGCTGGGCGCGGCATGCTTCCTGGTCGCGCTGTTCGGCTACCAATTGATTCATCGCGTGCAGAAGCTGCTTTCGCTGATTTCGATTGCGGTGTTCGGCATCGCCACCCTGCTCGCCCTCGCGCTGCCGATAGAGACCGGCCAATGGACCGCGCAGGGTTTCAATCTGGTCAGCTTCCTCGCCTCCGTCAGCATCGCGGTCACTTGGCAATTGTCCTACGCACCTTACGTGGCGGACTACTCTCGCTATTTGCCGAGCGACACATCCACCCGCCAAGTGTTCTGGTACAGCTATGCCGGTACCGTGATCGGTGGAAGCTGGATGATGTTGTTAGGCGCCGTACTGGCCAAGGGCATGGTGGGGTTCTCCGATAACGTCGGGCTGCATCTGATAGGCCTGCTCGGAGGAGGCACCCTGCTGATGGTGGCATTCGTGCTTTACGGCCAGATCGCCATCAACGTGTTCAACCTGTATGGCGCTTTCATGTCGACGGTCACGATGATCGAGCCTTTCTCTGCACTCAAAATCACCCCGTCTGTACGTGCGGGATTCCTGCTGATCATCTGCACGACCGCTACCGGTTTATGCACTCTGGCGCAGGACGACTTTCTGCAGTTCTTCCTGAATTTCATCTTTTTCATGAGCTACTTTCTGATCCCCTGGACGGCGATCAATCTTGTCGATTACTACGCGCTGCGCAAAGGCGTTTACCGGATTGCCGACATCTTCGATCCGGCAGGCATCTACGGTCGGGTGAACTGGACAGCAATCGCAATATTCATGTGCACTATTGCTCTGGAAATTCCGTTCATGAACACCTCGATGTACGTCGGGCCTGTTGCCACCAGCCTGCAAGGCGTCGACCTGGCGTGGGCCGTTGGCTTGCTGTGCCCTGCGTGCGCTTATTACGCCCTCATGCGCCGGCGCGGTTCGCTGTTGATCAAGGCAACGGGAGTCTGACTGAGCAGAGCAGATCTGCTTTCCATAACCCGGAGATAGGGGCTGAGGTCTGTCAGCGCAGACGTCAGCCCCCCTTCGGACCAGCGCGCCAAGGCATGCACTGCCTTGGCGACTGGCACTGATGCTCAATTCAAATGCCATCCAGCCCCGGATAATCCACATACCCTTCCCTGCCCTGGCTGAACCACGTGCTCATTTCGCTTTCCACCAATGGCAACTGCCGAGCGAATCGCAGCGGCAAATCTGGATTGGCAATAAACGGCCGTCCAAACGCAATCGCATCGGCGAATCCGGCATCCAGTTGCGCTTTAGCCCTGGCGAAACCGTAATCCGAATTGAGGATCAGCACGCCTTTGAACACTTCGCGGATCGCCCCGGCCAGCGGTGGTCGTTCGGACTTGCCGAAGGTGCCGTCCAGCGGCGGTTCGCGGACTTCCAGATGAGCAATGCCGATCAATGACAGCACTTCGGCGGCGCGGATGAACAGTGTTTCGGGATCACTGTCGCGGATGCCCTGTTCATAGCTGCTTGGGGTCAAGCGCACGCCGGTGCGGTCGGCGCCGATGACTTCGGCGACCGCCTCGGTCACTTCCTTAAGTAAGCGGATGCGGTTGTCGACCGAACCGCCATAGGCATCGCTGCGGAAATTGTCACTGTCGCGCAGAAACTGGTCGATCAGATAACCGTTGGCGGCGTGGATCTGCACGCCATCGAAACCCGCCTCGATTGCATTGCGGGTCGCCTGTCGAAAGTCTTCCAGCAATGCGGGGATTTCTTCCAGCGGTAACGCGCGCGCCGGGGTATACGGCTGCTTGCCTGCATACGTATGCGCCTGCCCCGGCGCGGTGGTGACCGATGCGGAAACCGGCTCGCCGCCGCCAAGGAAACTCGGGTGCACGACCCGGCCCATGTGCCACAGCTGCGCGATGATCCGGCCACCAGCGCCATGCACTGCGTCGGTGACCTTACGCCAGCCGGCGACCTGTTCGGCCGACCAGATGCCCGTCGCGTACGGCCAGCCCAGACCTTGCTGGCTGATGCCGATCGCTTCGGAAATGATCAGGCCGGCGCTGGCGCGCTGGCGGTAATACTCGACCATCATCTCGGTCGGGACGTGTTCGCGAGTGCCGCGCGCGCGGGTCATCGGCGCCATCAGGATGCGGTTGGGCAAATCGAGCGCGCCGAGGCGCAGGGAATCGAATAACGATGTCATGTTCAGGCTCTCAAAAAGGTGGGCTGGATCAAACCAGGCGTGCGCCGCCGTCGATGTTTAGTACAGCGCCGTTCATGAAGGTGTTGCTCATCAGGAACACTGCTGCCGCACCCGCCTCTGCGGCTGTGCCGAGGCGATGCAGGGGCAGCACCTGCTCAAGAGAAGCGACGAACGCATCACGCCCCTCGCCCAGTGCCTTGCCGAGAATCTGGGTGTTGATCGGGCCGGGCGACAGCGTGTTGACCCGCACGGGTGCCAATTCCAGAGCCAGACCGCGAGCCAGTGCTTCCATCGCTGCCGAGGCGGCGGCGAGCACGGCGGTGCCGTAGGCATTCGGGCGATCAGCCAGAGAGCCGGAGATAAACGTGATCGAGCCGTCTCTTGCCAGCCTGTCGCCAAGAACCCGAATCGCATTGATCGATGCCCAGATGCGTTCATCGAACGCGCGGTGCAGATAATCGAGATCAGCCGCGAGCACGGTGCCAGCCACAAACGAGCCGGCGAGCAGAACGAGGTGATCGACCTTAGGGATATCGGCCAAGGCAGTTTCGAGAGCCTGGCTATCAGTCACGTCGGCCGCGCGCCAGCCATCGAGCCCATGTTCGCTGGCGGCCTGCTCGGCACGTGCGGCGTTCGAACCGATGACGATGACCTTGGCGCCGGCGGCTTTCGCTTGCACCGCAGCGGCAAGGCCAATGCCGGAAGTGCCGCCGAAAATGACCACGGTTTTGTCGTTGAGTGTGGATGGCAGGTTTTGGCTGATGTTCATGCTGAGTCTCCGTCTGGAACACCTGAATGGCGTTCGATGGGCAAAGACTACGGTTTGGAAGCCACATTGATAATTGGGCCGAAAGTCGCTTTACTAGTGCCATGAAGGCACAAATTGGATTGGATCGTTTAACCGGGCTTATCGCCTTTGCACGCGCGGCTTCGCTGGGCAGCTACACGGCTGCCGCTCGAGCATTGTCGGTGTCGCCGTCGGCCATCAGTAAAAGCGTGCAACGACTCGAAGAGCATTTCGGGCTTATGCTGTTTACCCGCACCACCCGCTCGCTGGTACTCACCCCGGAAGGCCGTGATCTTTACGAACGGGCGCTGCGGATTCTGCGCGAAGTCGAAGACATCGATCAGGCCGCCGTCGCCTCCCGCGCCGAGCCTTCGGGGGTATTGAAAGTCACAGCGCCGTTGCCCATCGGATTGAATATCCTCGCGCCAGCCCTGCCGAGGTTTCGCGAGCAATATCCAAATGTGACGGTCGATCTGCGGCTCGGCGATCAATATGCCGACCTCATCGAGCAAGGCATTGATGTCGCGGTTCGGGTTGGCAATCTTGCCGACTCACGTCTCATCTCTCGGCCGCTTGGGCCACATCGAATCGGTGCGTTTGCCTCGCCGGACTATTTGCAGCGCAAGGGTACTCCGCTTACGGCCGAGGATCTCGCCGAGCACGAGTGCGTGAATTTCCGCTATCAAAGCACCGGGCAGACTTTGCGCTGGCCGTATCTGGCCGGAGACAGACAGTTGGAACTGGCACCCGACGCGGCCTTCACCGTTGATGCCAGCGATGCGGTCGCGGCGGTGCTGGCTGCCGGCGGCGGCATCGGTATTTCGCCGCACTACGTCGCGGCGGCGTATGTTCGTCGGGGCGAACTGGTCCCGGTGCTGCCACAGTTCACCGTCGAACGCTTCGCCATTACCGCGTTGTGGCCGGAGAGCCGTCGCGGTAGCCCGAATGTCAAAGCGTTCACGGCGTTCCTGCTTGAACTATTCCCCGCCACGCCGCCATGGGATCAGGTCATCGAGAATGCGGTGAAACATTGAAGGGAGCTCGCTCGGCTGGATGCATCATGCCAGAGCTCAATGCGCGGATCAGAGTTCGACCTTTCGTTGGTGTTTTACCCTTTCTCGCCAATTCCCCGGCAAATCAGATATTTCTGCCTAGACTTGAACATGTCTCGGCACTTGAACGCGTTCAGCGCGTCGAGCGGTCATCACAATAAAAACAAGAGGAATCACCCAGATGCTCAGATCTCTGTTCAGCGCACTTGCCTGCGCTTTGGCGGTAAGCAGCATGAACCCGGCCATGGCGGCAGACCCGGTGATCATCAAGTTCTCGCATGTGGTCGCTGACCAGACGCCCAAGGGGCAAGGTGCGTTGCTGTTCAAGAAACTGGTCGAGGAACGCTTGCCGGGCAAGGTCAAGGTCGAGGTGTATCCCAACTCCTCGCTCTTTGGTGACGGCAAGGAAATGGAAGCCCTGTTGCTCGGCGATGTGCAGATGATTGCGCCGTCGCTGGCCAAGTTCGAGCAATACACCAAGTCAGTGCAGTTGTTCGACCTGCCCTTCCTCTTCAATGACATCAACGCTGTCGACCGCTTTCAACTGAGCCCGCAGGGTCAGGGCCTGCTCAAATCCATGGAAAGCAAAAACATCACCGGCCTGGCTTATTGGCACAACGGCATGAAACAACTGTCGGCCAACAAGCCACTGCGTGTACCGGCGGATGCGCGCGGCCTGAAGTTCCGCGTGCAGGCCTCGGCGGTGCTGGAGGAGCAGTTCAAGGCGGTGCGCGCCAATCCGCGCAAGATGAGTTTTGCCGAGGTATACCAAGGCCTGCAGACCGGTGTGGTCAACGGGGCGGAGAATCCTTACTCGAACATCTACAGCCAGAAGATGCATGAAGTGCAGAAGTACATCACCGAATCCAACCACGGTGTACTGGACTACATGCTGATCACCAACACCAAATTCTGGAACGGCCTGCCACCCGATGTGCGCAGCGAACTGGACAAGATCGTCGTGGAAGTCACCACCCACGTGAACAAGGAAGCCCAGCAACTGAACGAGGGTGACAAGCAGCGCATTCTTGCCGCCAAAACCACGGAAATCATCACCCTCACGCCAGAAGAACGTGCGCAATGGCGCGATGCGATGAAACCGGTGTGGAAGAAATTCGAAGGCGAAATCGGCGCTGAGCTGATCTCTGCCGCCGAAGCCGCAAACCAGGCGCAATAATCGCAAGGCAGGCGCCGCTGCGTCGGCGCCTGCCCGTCTTCACTCGACGTGAGATGCCATCCATGAAAGCGCTTCGGCGAATCTGGGAACACTTCGAGGAAGGCTTCATCGTCTTCCTTCTTGCGGCCATGACCCTCGTCACGTTTGTCTACGTGATCCTCAACAATTTCTACAGTCTGTTTTACTGGCTCGCCGATCATTGGCCGGCGGCCAGTGTTCCGCTGTTCGCCGTTGGCGATCAGATCATGGGCATGGCGCAGGCCATGACCTGGAGCACTGCCCTGACCAAAGCGCTGTTCGGCTGGCTGATTTTTTTCGGCCTGGCTTATGGCGTGCGCACCGCCGGGCATATCGGTGTCGACGCACTGGTCAAACTGGCGCGCAGATCGGTACAGCGTTACATCGGCATCCTCGCCTGCCTGTGCTGTCTGGCCTACGCGGGGCTGCTGGCCGTCGCCAGCTTCGAATGGATTGAAACCTTGATGAACGCCGGTATCGGTGCCGAGGATCTCGGCCATTTCGGCGTCATGCAGTGGCATATCGGGTTGATCGTGCCGCTGGGCTTCGCGCTGGTGTTCATCCGCTTCGCTGAAATTCTCCTGCGCATCCTGCTCAACCGTCAGACCGGCCTCGGGCTGGCCGATGAAGCGGCCGACGCGCTGAAACTTGCCGAACACGAGGATGACAAGCCATGACCATCGCCTTCCTGTTCGTGGCCTTGTTCGCCTTGATGTTCATCGGCGTGCCGATCGCCATTTCGCTGGGGCTGGCCGGCTCCTTGACGATCATTTTCTTCAGTCCCGACTCGGTGCGCTCGCTGGCGATCAAACTGTTCGAGACCTCGGAACACTACACGCTGCTGGCCATTCCGTTTTTCCTGCTGGCCGGGGCCTTCATGACCACCGGCGGCGTCGCCCGCCGGCTGATCGACTTCGCCAACGCCTGTGTCGGGCACATTCGCGGCGGCCTGGCCATCGCGGCGGTGCTGGCCTGCATGCTGTTTGCCGCCCTCTCCGGTTCAAGTCCCGCCACGGTCGCTGCGGTGGGCTCGATTGCGATTGCCGGGATGGTCCGTTCCGGCTACCCGCAGGCGTTCGGCGCAGGGATCATCTGCAACGCCGGTACGCTGGGTATCCTTATCCCGCCGTCGATTGTGATGGTGGTTTACGCCGCCGCTACAGAAACCTCCGTGGGCAAGCTGTTCATGGCCGGCGTGGTGCCTGGCCTGCTGCTGGGCACGGCGTTGATGGTGGCGATCTACATCGTCGCGGTGAAGAAAAATCTCCCCGCCTTGCCGCGTGCGACGCTTCGCGAGTTTCTGAGTACAGCACGCAAGGCAATATGGGGCCTGTTGCTGATGGTGATCATCCTCGGCGGCATCTATTCGGGCATGTTCACCCCGACCGAAGCTGCCGCAGTGGCAGCCGTCTATTCGGCCTTCATCGCTCTGTTCGTCTACAAGGATCTGACCTTTCGCGAGACACCCAAGGTTCTCCTCGACTCGGCCAAGCTGAGCATCATGCTGATGTTCATCATTGCCAACGCCATGCTGTTCGCCCACGTGCTGACCACCGAACAGTTACCTCAACAAATTACTGCCTGGGTGATCGAAGCCGGGCTGACGCCGGTGACGTTTCTGCTGATGGTCAACATTGTGCTGTTGATTGCCGGCGCGTTCATGGAACCGTCAGCGATCATCCTGATCCTGGCGCCCATCCTTTTTCCTATCGCGATGAAACTGGGCATCGATCCGATTCACCTCGGCATCATCATGGTGGTCAATCTTGAGATCGGCCTGATCACGCCACCGGTGGGCCTGAACCTGTTCGTGACCTCGGCGGTGACCGGCATGTCCTTGCCGGCCACAGTCAAAGCCGCGATGCCCTGGTTGTCGATTCTGCTGTTGTTCCTGATCCTGATTACTTACGTGCCGTGGATCTCACTGGTGCTGCCGAACTGGCTGGGGATGAACTGACGTCGTGACGATCACGTTCAGCCGGGACCGGCCAGAGTGCAATCACTCTGCTTAAAACCATAACAAGACGGAGAAGTGCCCCCATGCGAGTCAAAACACGCTTTGCCCTGCTGGCCGCCGCCACGCTGATCCTTAGCAGTGCTGCGCAGGCCGCGCCCGTGTTCATCAATATCCTCACCGGCGGAACCAGCGGGGTTTACTACCCGATCGGGGTCGGCCTGTCGCAAATCTACAGCGACGGCATTGCCGGTTCGAAGACATCGGTGCAGGCCACCAAAGCGTCGGTGGAAAACCTCAACCTGCTACAGGCCGGTCGCGGCGAATTGGCCCTGGCTTTGGGCGACTCAGTGGCCGACGCCAAAAACGGCGTGGAAGACGCCGGTTTCAAAGCACCGCTGACCAAATTGCGCGCCTTGGGCGGTGCTTATCCCAATTACATTCAAATCGTCGCCAGCAAAGAGTCGGGGATCAAAACCCTCGCCGATCTCAAGGGCAAGACCATCTCGGTCGGCGCCCCAAAATCCGGGACTGAATTGAATGCGCGGGCGATATTCAAGGCGGCCGGCCTGACCTACGAGGACATGGGCAAGGTGCAATATCTGCCGTTCGCCGAATCGGTGGAATTGATCAAGAACCGGCAACTGGATGCCACCCTGCAGTCGTCTGGATTGGGCATGGCCGCCATTCGTGACCTGTCGTCGGTGATGCCGCTGAACTACGTGGCGATCCCGAGTGAAGTGGTGGCAAAAATCGGCAATCCGGCCTACCAGAGCGCAATGATCCCGGCCAACACCTACGACGGACAGGCCGAAGCCGTGCCCACCGTGGCAATCACCAATATTCTTGTAACCCGCGCCGACCTGCCGGATGACGTCGTCTATGACATGACCCGCCTGCTGTTCGACAACCTGGGGCGCCTGGGTAACTCCCATTCGGCGGCCAAGGACATCAAGCTGGAAGCGGCTGCGAAAAACCTGCCGATCGCGCTGCACCCCGGCGCCGAGCGCTACTACAAGGAAAAAGGCGCGTTATAAGCGCTTGTGCGCAGTGGCGTGACGGCCACTGCAGCGTCGATTCCTTTGCGTGGTCATGAGGAAGGCAGCCAATGAGTGACGAGCATCACGGTATTTCCGCGAACCCACGGGACTGGCCGAAAACCCTGTTTTACGTAGCGTTGCTGTTCTCGATTTTCCAGATCGTCACCGCAGCCTTTTCTCCTCTCTCCAGCCAAGTGCTGCGTGCGGTGCACGTCGGCTTCCTGCTGTGGGTGGTGTTTCTCAGTTATCCCGCACGCGGCACAGACCGTCCGTGGCAACCGCTGGCGTGGCTGTTGAGCCTGGCCGCCATCGTTACCGCGCTGTATCAATGGATGTTCGAGGCCGATCTGATCCAGCGCTCCGGTGATCTGACGTCCGCCGATCTGGCTATCGGCATCGTGTTGATTGCTCTGGTATTCGAAGCCGCGCGACGGGTCATGGGCATTGCGCTGCCGGTGATTTGCGGGTTGTTCCTGGCGTACGGCCTGTTCGGGGAATACCTGCCCGGCGAACTGGCCCATCGCGGCTACGGTTTCGACCAGATCATCAATCAACTGTCGTTCGGCACCGAAGGGCTGTACGGCACGCCGACGTACGTATCGGCGACCTACATTTTCCTGTTCATCCTGTTCGGCGCATTCCTCGAGCAGGCCGGCATGATCAAATTGTTTACCGACTTCGCCATGGGCTTGTTCGGTCACAAGCTGGGAGGCCCGGCGAAAGTGGCCGTGGCCTCGTCGGCATTGATGGGGACAATCACCGGCTCCGGGATTGCCAACGTCGTGACCACCGGGCAATTCACCATTCCGCTGATGAAGCGCTTTGGCTATCGCGCCGCGTTCGCCGGCGGCGTGGAAGCCACCTCCAGCATGGGCAGCCAGATCATGCCTCCGGTGATGGGCGCGGTCGCCTTTATCATGGCTGAAACCATCAATGTGCCCTTCGTCGAAATCGCCAAGGCGGCGCTGATACCGGCCCTGCTGTATTTCGGTTCGGTGTTCTGGATGGTCCATCTGGAAGCCAAACGCTCCAACCTCAAGGGGCTGCCCAAAGACCAATGCCCCAGCGCATGGGGCGCGGTGAAAGCCCGCTGGTATTTGCTGATTCCTCTGCTGGTTCTGGTTTACCTGCTGTTTTCCGGGCGCACACCGCTGTTCTCGGGCATGGTCGGCCTGGCATTGACCGCCATCGTGATCCTCGGCTCGGCGATCATTTTCCGGGTGCACAGCTTTGGCCTGCGCTGTGCGTTCTGGATTGCCCTGGGCGTGCTCTGCACAGGTTTTTTCCAGCTCGGCATCGCGGTGATTTTTGCGGTCATTGCCGTCCTGGTGCTGGTCTGCGCTTTCATCAAGGGCGGTCGCGACACGCTGCTGATCTGCCTGCACGCGCTGGTCGAGGGCGCCCGCCACGCGGTACCGGTGGGCATCGCCTGCGCACTGGTCGGCGTCATTATCGGCATCGTTTCGCTCACCGGCGTCGCTTCGACGTTTGCCGGCTACATCCTCGCCATCGGCCGCGACAACCTGCTGCTGTCGCTGATCCTGACGATGATTACCTGCCTGGTGCTGGGGATGGGCATTCCGACCATTCCCAACTACATCATCACCAGCTCGATCGCCGCCCCCGCCCTGCTGGAGCTGGGCGTGCCACTGATCGTGTCGCACATGTTCGTGTTCTACTTCGGCATCCTCGCCGACCTGACCCCGCCGGTCGCCCTCGCCTGTTTTGCCGCCGCGCCGATTGCCAAGGAAAGCGGCTTCAAGATCAGCCTGTGGGCCGTGCGCATTGCGCTGGCCGGTTTCGTCATCCCGTTCATGGCGGTCTACAACCCGGCGCTGATGCTGCAAGGCGACAACTTGTGGGCGACTGCCTACATGCTGATCAAGACTCTTCTGGCGGTTGGTCTCTGGGGCATGGCGTCGACCGGTTTTCTGCAACAGAAAATGCTGCTTTGGGAACGTTTGCTGAGTCTCGGTGCGGGCGCCCTGCTGATCGTGGCACTGCCCGTGACCGATGAAATCGGCTTCGCACTCGGGATTCTGGTAATCGTGCAACACGTCTGGCGCTCGCGGCGCGCCGCAGCGGCCAATGCATGATCGGTTTGTGCCTGGGTCTGGCCGGCAGCATCTGGGCACAATTGCCGGTAGCGAACTTCACCCTGGCATGGAACCACAGCATCGAAAAGATCCGCTGGGAGGAAGACTACCGCGTCACCGCCCAAGGCCTGGTTCTTGAGCAGGCCAGGGTTCGCGGCAACGGCGCAGGCATGGAGATACCCGACGATGCCCGACTGGAGAACGGCAGTTGGCATTACCGACGCCACTTGCCGCCGCTGCAACCACTGCAATTGGGCCGAACCCCGGAGGCCGGCGATTACCAGTTATGCATGGATGGCAAGTGCGAATTGGTCAGCCGATGGGTTGGGCCGGCCAGGATCAGCCAGCCGTTCTTGCAGTTGTGGGGTTGCGAAATGACTTCGCTATCGCCATCGCATGATGGTTAGCCAGGAAGCCGTGGCGAGCTGTCGCCAACATCGCCACGTTGCGCGGATTACTTGTGCGCCAGCAGCGCCTTGCGTGCAGCCTTATCGTGCTTCATGGCAGCGATTTCCCGCTCGCACGCTTCGACATCGAAGGAGTTGTCCCACTTGGCAATGGCAATGGTGCCGATGCCGTTGCCGATCAGGTTGGTCACCGCTCGCGCCTCATTGAGGAAGCGGTCGATGCCCAACAGCAACACCAGGCCCACCAGAGGTATCGAGTGAATGGTGGTGAGGGTGGCCGCGAGTGTCACAAAACCTGCCCCCGCCACGCCGGCCGAGCCCTTGGAGGTCAGCAGGAACACGCCGAGCAGAATCATCTGATCCATGAAGGTCAGCGGCGTGTTGGTCGCCTGGGCGATGAAGATCGCTGCCATGGTCAGGTAGATGCAGGTGCCGTCCGCGTTGAAGGTGTAGCCCGTCGGCAGGACCATGCCGACCACGGATTTCTTGCAGCCGAGCTTTTCCAGTTTGACCATCATTCGCGGCAGTACCGCTTCGGTCGAACAGGTACCCAGCGTGATCAGGATTTCATCTTTGAAATAACGCAGAAACTGCATCAGCGGCATGCCCGACCATCGCGCAACCGCGCCCAGTACCACGACGATGAAGATCAGCGTGGTGATGTACAGCGCGACCAGCAACTGCCCCAGCGACAGCAGAGTGCCGATGCCGTATTTGCCGATGGTGAATGCCATGCCGGCTCCCGCGCCCAGCGGCGCCAGACGCATGACCATCGCGACGATTTTGAACAGACCTTGCAGGAACAGATCGATGGTGTTGATCAGCGGTTTGCTGGTTTCGCCCATTTGCACCAAGGCGACGCCCATCAGCACCGACAACAGAATCACCTGCAGCATCACGCCGTTGGAGAAGGCGCCGAGGAAGGTATGCGGGATGATATTGAGGAAGAATTCGACGAGGCCGCCCTGCTCGCTCGCCGCCTGGCTGTATTTGTTGACAGCGCTGCCATCGAGGGTGCCGGCGTTGATGTTCATGCCGGCGCCGGGCTTGACCACGTTGACTACGATCAGGCCGACCACCAGAGCGATGGTGGAAAGAATCTCGAAGTAGATCAGCGCTTTCACACCGATGCGGCCGACCTCCTTGATGCTGCCCATCTTGGCGATACCGACCACTACCGTGCCGAAAATGATCGGCGCCAGCAGCATCTTGATCAGCTTGATGAAACCGTCGGCAAACGGCTGCAGCTTGGCGCCGATGTCCGGCACGAAGTAACCGATGGCGGCGCCGATGACGATGCCGATCAGCACTTGCACATAGAGCTGGCTGTACCAGCGTGATTTTGAAGTTTCCACGGAAGCACCTCATTTTATTGTTGTGGTGGGCATGTGGCTTGGCGTCGAGGATGACGCCTGAAAGTGCGGCCTCGGCGAACGAGGCCGCAGGTGAAACCGAATCAGCCCTCGCCCAGTTCGCGCATGACGGCATACAGCGCAGATTTGGCTTCGAAGCCGACGCCCGGGATATCCGGCAGCCCGACGTAGCCGTTTTCGACGCGGATACCATCGGCAAACCCGCCGAATGGCTGGAACACGTCCGGGTACGATTCGTTGCCGCCCAGGTGCAGACCGGCAGCGATGTTCAGCGACATCTGGTGACCACCATGCGGTACCACGCGACGCGAAGACCAACCCAGCTCTTCCATCACTTTCAGGGTGCGCATGTACTCAACGAGTCCGTAGGACAGCGCGCAGTCGAATTGCAGGTAGTCGCGGTCCGGGCGCATGCCGCCGTGGCGCAACAGATTGCGGGCATCCTGATGGGAGAACAGGTTTTCGCCGGTGGCCATCGGCAGTTCGTAGTGATTGGCCAGCTCGGCCTGGAGCGCATAATCCAGCGGGTCGCCGACTTCTTCGTACCAGAACAGGTTGTACTTCTTGATCGCTTCGGCGTAGGCGATACCGGTCTGCAGATCGAAGCGGCCGTTGGCGTCGACCGCCAGGCGCTGGCCGTCGCCCACCACTTCGAGCACCGCTTCGATGCGGCGGATATCTTCGTCCAGCGGCACCGCGCCAATCTTCATCTTGACCACGTCGTAGCCACGGTCCAGGTAGCTCTGCATTTCGGCCTTGAGCTTGCTCTGGTCCTTGCCTGGGTAGTAATAACCGCCCGCCGCGTAAACCCAGACTTTGTCATCGGCGACGCCGTTGCGATAACGATCGGCAAGCAGGCGATACAGCGGCTTGCCTTCGATCTTCGCTACCGCATCCCACACCGCCATATCGATGGTGCCGACCGCTACTGAACGCTCGCCATGCCCGCCCGGTTTTTCGTTGGTCATCAGGGTTTTCCAGATGGCGAACGGATCGAGGTTATTGTTCTCGTGATCAATCAGGGTTTCCGGGTCGGCCTCGGTGATCCGCGCCAGAAAACGATCGCGCATCAACGCGCCCTGGCCGTAGCGACCGTTGGAGTTGAAGCCGTAACCGATGACCGGTTTGCCGTCGCGAATCACGTCGGTAATGACCGCGACGACCGAGCAGGTCATCTTCGAAAAGTCGATGTAGGCATTGGCGATCGGGGAAGCAATGGAGACGGTTTTTTCACGGATATCGACGATACGCATGACGGGTTCCTCTTGTTGTGGTGACCCCAACGTTATGCTTTGCGATGGCACCCGCCCAATGCTATTAATGCCGCGCCCTATGCACAGGAGGCATTGCCCTTGGAACTGGTTTGGCTTGAGGATTTTTCAGCACTGGCCGAGTACGGCAGCTTTGTCCGGGCCGCCGAAGCGCGCCATGTGACGCAGCCGGCGTTCAGTCGCCGAGTGCGCTCGCTGGAGAACTGGATGGGTGTCGAATTGTTCGTGCGCACCCCGCAGGGCGCGACGTTGACCGAGGCCGGCAGGCAGATTTTGCCCAGCGCTCAGGAAGCGGCCAGACGCCTGTACCGCATGCGCTCCGAGGCTCAGGAAGTGGCCGGCATGGCGGCGAAAACCTTGCAGTTCGCTGCCACTCACTCGCTGTCATTCACCTTCTTCCCACGCTGGTTGCGCAGCGCCGAAAGTGGCGCGCCGATCGATGCGGTTCGCCTGCATTCCGACAGCATGGCCGTGTGCGAACAGATGCTGATTCATGGCCAGGTGCAGTTCCTGCTATGCCATCGCCACCCCGACGTTCCGCCATTACTGGCGCCTGATCAGTTCATCGGCAAGAAGGTCGGCGAGGACGTACTTGTGCCGCTGGCGAGTGCTTCAGCCCAGTTCGGCACGTCGCCTGAAACCCTGCCCTATCTGGCCTACACCCACGAATCCGGCCTGGGCCGAATCGTCGCCCACAGACTGCACGGCAAGGCCGATTATCTGCATTTGAAACCGCTGTTCAGCAGCCATCTGGCGGCAGTGCTGATGTCGATGGCGCTGGAAAGCAAAGGCGTCGCCTGGCTGCCGAAAAGCCTGACCGAACAGGAAATGGCTGACGGGCGTCTGGTCAGGGCACTGGATGAAAGTTGGGATATTCCACTGGAAATACACCTGACTCGCCCGACGGCACCGATCAGCCCTTCGGCGGAGGAATTCTGGGCGAAGCTGGGAGAGTAACTCTATCGAGCAGCCCCTCACCCCAGCCCTCTCCCGAGGGAGAGGGAGCCGATTCGGGTGCTGTTCAAAACCTGAGTTCGACCCGGTATTTCAGGTCGGCGAATTTCTACTGAACACCTCGGTCAGTCCCCTCTCCCCCGGGAGAGGGTTAGGGTGAGGGGCTTTTGGCCTTTGACTCGATTTATGCCACCGTGAGCCCCGTCCATAGCTCCGACACCGCCCAAAGTCGCTCAGCCAGCTCAGCATCCGCCGCCCATTTCGCAACACCCTTGCGGCCTGCTTTCGGTTCATTGACCGGCGCAACATTGCAGTCTTCGCAATACACACCACCCAAATCCGCAAGCAATGCACTGGTCGCACACCACAACCCCGTCGCCGCGCCTTGCTCGACAGTTTTCAGTCCATTGTGCGCATCCAGCCGTGGCCGGCCCTGCTCATCCAGCGCATCGAATGCGGCAAGTTCCGCTGTGCTGAGGTGCCGTGCCAGATCCGTCAGAATCTGCCCGGGATGCAACGAGAATGCGCGGACGCCATGGCTACGCCCACGCTGATCGAGTGCGATGGCAAACAAGGCGTTGGCGGTTTTCGACTGGCCATAGGCGACCCATTTGTCATACGGCCGCTGCGAGAAATCAATGTCGTCAAAATCGACTCCGGCAATCTGATGCCCGCGCGATGACACCGACAGCACCCGCGCCCGTCGAGCCTTGACCAGCGCGGGCCAGAGGCCGCAGGTCAGGCGGTAATGACCGAGATGGTTGGTCGCGAACTGGCTTTCATGGCCATCGGCATCGCGCAGCAACGGCGCGGCCATGATTCCGGCGCAGTTGATCAGCAATGACACTGGCTGACCCGCGCTGACCACGCTGTGGCTGAACGCCGCCACCGACTCGGCCTGCATGAGGTCCATGGGCATCACGCGGACACCGTCAACACCCGCCAATGCCACCTCTGCCCGCTCCGTATCTCTGGCCGGCACAATGACCTGCGCCCCTGCCGCCGCGAGGCTTTTTACCGTCAGCAGACCCAAGCCGGAATAGCCGCCGGTGACCACAGCGAGCTGCCCGCGCAGATCGATGCCGGCCATGACTTCAGCCGCTGTGCTGGCGGCGTTGAACGGTGATTGCACAGGTTGTTGAAGCGTGGCCATGGGCGTAATCCTGAGTGAGCTATCGAAGGCCTTCATTCTTGGCTAAGCTCTCCGGACGAACCAGTCTGATAAATCCAGGTTTCTGTCGTGATCATCCAAAATCCTGCTGGCGATCCACTCTCTGCCGTGTTGGCGCTCTCCGAGTTGCAAGCTGCCTGCTCGGTGCGTTTGCAGGCAGGCGGCGTCTGGGCGCTGCGATTTCAACCCATCGAACTGAAATTCAACGTGGTGCGACGAGGCGAATGCTGGTTGCGCATGCAGGGCTTGCCGGCGCAGTTACTGCGGGCCGGCGACTGTTTTGTGGTGTCGCGCACGCCGTTCATTCTGGCCAGCGGCCCCGCCATCGAGGCGGTGAATGCAGCGGAGGTTTTTGCCCATGACGGAGCCTCGGCGACCTTTGGCGTCGGCGAGGAAGTCGAGTTGCTGGGCGGCAGTGTGTCGCTATCGGGACCCGGTGCAACCGAACTGCTCGACGTGCTGCCTACCTCGCTGATCATTCGCGCCGAGGCCACAGGCGCCTCGTCGTTCGGTTGGCTGCTGGATGAACTGGAGCGCGAGTGGCCGTCGCATCAGCCTGGCTCGCAGGCGATGTGCAACGACCTGCTGCGGCTGATATTCATCCATGCGCTGCGCCATCACATCAACAGCGCGGATGCCGAACAATTGGCCTGGCTGGGCGGACTGCGGGAACCGGCGATTGCCGGCGTGTTGCGCGCCATTCACGCTGCTCCGCAGATGCCTTGGCGCCTGACGCAAATGGCCGAGATGGCCTGCATGTCGCGATCGGGTTTCGCCGCGTTATTCAAAAATTGCATGGGTGTAGCGCCGGTCGAATACGCCACGCGCTGGCGGATGCGCGTGGCCGCGTTTCGCTTGCGCAATGGTCGGGACAATGTGGCTACTGTCGCCGCGTCACTGGGCTATCTGTCCGACGCGGCGTTTGGCGCTGCATTCCGCCGTGTGCACGGCATATCGCCGGGGCAATACCGGCGCGATCCACTCTTATAGTCCGATGATCAAGGTTATGATCGCGACAACCGCCGCCAAGGACATCCGCCGATGCCTGCCATGAAAACCCGCCCCACCCCCGCGCCATTGCTCAAGCCCGGCGAAACCGTGGTGCTGTTCGACGGCGTGTGCAAACTGTGCAACGGCTGGGCGCGTTTTCTGATTCGCCATGACCGTCAGCGCCATGTGCGTCTGGCGACCGTGCAATCGCCCGAGGGCCAGGCCTTGCTGGCGTGGGCCGGTTTGCCGCTGGACGAGTTCGACACCATGGCGGTGATCCGCGACCGCAATTATTGGGAGCGATCAGATGCATTCCTGGAAGTGGTCGGGCAACTGCCAACGCGCTGGCAGCCGCTGAAACTGCTGCGGATCTTCCCCCGTCGTCTGCGCGACTGGGCTTACGATCGCATCGCGCTGAACCGCTATCGGCTGTTCGGCAAGTACGACACTTGTCTGCTGCCGACTGCGGATCATGAAAGCCGTTTTCTAAAAGCCCACGGCTGACCCGATCAGTTGCAGCGGCGTCATCTTCGTCACCATCATCAGCACGATGACAAACATCCCGGCGAACCCGGCGACGCCCATCCAGAACCACCAGCGGTACGTGCTCGCGTAGCGATCATCCAGAGGCAGGCCGCCCTCGCCCGCGCTCAGCGCCATGCTCTGCAAACGCTTCTGCAATACCAGCACCGGCAGCCACAACGCGCCGACACAGAAGAAAATGATCAGCGAAGTCAGCAGCCATTCGGTGCTCATCGAAAGCCCCGAGAGCCTCATCAGCAGATAGCCGGTAATGACCTGCACAAACCCGGCCGGCGTGGTGATCCACGTATCAAAGCGCACCACCATTCGTGCGACATGGGCGATCACCTGCGGGTTGCCGCTGCGGCTGGCGGCGATCAGGTAGAGGTAGGAGCCCATGCCGAAACCGAAGAGGAAAATCGCCGCGATTACATGCAGGTACTTCAGGCAGAGATAGAGCATCTCAACGCTGCCCTTCGAAGAACTGAACCGACAGGCTCAGATTGGCCGGATCGTTGATCGCCGCCAGATATTCATCGACGCTGATTTCGCCAACACACGGCCGCGCGCCGGCCTGCGGTACATAACCCCGAGCCATTTTGCTCGCGAGGGCGACGGCGGCGCAGCTGGGGATTTCCGGGCCTTTGTCATTCAGTGCGGTGAGTTGCGCGGTCATGTTCAGCGGCTGGTCGTCAACTCCAATGCCTTGAACATCGATGTACATTGCGCTTTTGCCATCACCGAAGCGTTCGAACCACGTGCCCAGTCGATGCAGGCGCGCCGCCCAGCGCACATGATCGCGCACCAGACCGAAGCGCAAGGCTTGCGCGAGCAAGGCGTTGGCGACACCGCCGAGCTTCAGGCCGGCGCCAGCCTTGAAGCGCAGCGTCTGTGCGCCATAGCGGCGTGCGAAAATATCCATGTCAGGCACATCGACATTGGCCAGCACCCGCTTGCCCAGTTGCGGCATGCTGCGCAGGGTCAGGTCGAGCCAGCCCAATACTTCGTGAACCTGGCCGTTTTTCAATTGTTTGATCGGTTTGCCTGCGTAGGCGAGCACGCCTTCGACCGTGGACAGGCCCGGCATCTTCGCCGAGGAAGAAATGCCATGCTCGATCGAGTCGATTCGCGCAAAACGTGAGCGCTGCTGATCGATGATCGCCGAAGACAAGGTCGGCACCGAACTGCAACCGCTGAGCACGGCCACGCCAGCCTCCCTGGCGCGGGCGTCGAGCACAGCAATGCCGTTGACGAAGGTGCGGCAGTCAGCCAGATCGCAGTAATTGACCCCGGCGCTGATGCAGCTTTCAGCAACTGCGTAGGATTGCCCCTGAAACGGCCCGCCGGTGTGCACGACCAATTGAATATTCAACGCGCGCAACACCGATTGAAAATCCGCGCCCATCGCATCACCGCACCAGCCTTCGCAAGCTCGGCCCGACTGCGCTTGCAGCTCGGCGACCTTGTGTTGCAGCTTGCGCGCATCGCGGCCCGACAGCAGCAGTTCAATCTCTGGCATCTGCGCCAGATGCCGACAAACGATACTGCCGAAATTGCCGTAACCACCGACGACCATCACCCTGAATGCCATTGCCCTGTCCCTGTTCCAGCCTAAACGTGTGGCGCAGAGGATATAGGGCGCAGCGGCGACCAGACATTTATTTTGCAACCGTGTATCACCGCGTCCGCTTGTCCCAGGCAAAAAGAATGAACCCAACGCCCCTCTCGTCGCCTAACGCACAGACCATCAGGAGTTAAGCCTATGCAAATCGAAACCGTGTGGATCGTATTGGCGGTCATTCTCGTGCTGATCGAGCTTTGGGCCATCAACCGGGTGCGCAAAAGCGAGGGGAAATCGAGCAATAAAGGCGTGTGGATCGTGCTGATCGTGTTCGTGCCGCTGTTCGGCCTGATCGCCTGGGCGTTGGCGGGGCCCAAGCATATCGGTCGCGGCTCGCCTTCCCAGGCCAGCCGTTGAGCAACGACGCAGGCCCGTCTCAAGCATCACCCGCAGCCCGGCTTTTGCCGGGCTTGTTATATGCAATGCCCGCCGCGCGGATTTCTTGCAGGCTGCACGAAAGCATTGTGCCTGCTTCGATGCCAGCCCTTGATTTAGAAGGGTTGCGCTTGATCGGCGAGTTGGCATGAGTCCTGCGATAGCCTCTTCCTGAATACACAGCAGCGCGAAAAAAAGAACGCTGTGTTCAATCCGTGATAAGCAGAGGCCTCAAAAAATGAATGCCATCGACCTTCTCAAAGCCGACCATGAAAAAGTCAAAGCCATCCTCAGCCAACTGAGTGAATCGACCGACCGCGCGCTGAAAAAACGCGTCGAGTTGCTGGGCAAACTGGAAATGGAAATCACCATCCACACCCGCCTGGAAGAAGAGATTCTCTATCCTGCGTTCAAGGAAGCCGGCAGCAAGGAAGAAGACATCATGTATTACGAAGCCAAGGAAGAGCACCGCACCGTGGACTCACTGGTACTGCCTGATTTGAAGGAAACTGATCCGGGCAGCCCGGAATTTGCCGGTCGGGTCAAAGTGGTCAAGGAGCTGCTGGAGCATCACATCGAAGAGGAAGAAGAGGAAATGTTCCCGAAAGCGCAGAAGCTTCTGGGCAAGGCCAAGCTCGAGGAGCTGGGCGCACAGATGGAAGCGATGAAGGCCAGCCACAAAAAGGAAATGGCGGCCAACAAGATCGCCGCGTAAAGTGCTGAAGATACCGAGGCCCGGCGGCGATGCCGGGCTTTTTTTGTCCATCAAATCTCCACACCTCTCAAGGATGACGCCGCCATGGACGAGATCATTAGCTATGGAGTCGCAAACTGTGAAAATGCCCTGTCAATGCGCCGGTCGGGCCAGTCATGACGCCAAACACTCGCCCCGTTCTGGCAGTCCTCGGCCTGATGGTTTTCTACGCTGGACTTTGGGTCGCGTCCGAATGGTGGGAGAGGGCTTTCGCCACAGCCTACCGGGCCGCTGACATCAGCCCCGACGGCTGCGTTCGGGTTCAAGCGTTCAGGCCTTATTGGGTGCTGCCCGCCTCTTTCCATCCGAAATCACCACCCGACGATCCCGATGATCGGAGCTGGTTCGTGCGCTGGGAAAGTCCGGCTTTCTTCCGCCTCTATGACCAGCGGGATGGACGGTTACTTGGTGAAACAGACGTCTACGATCTGGTCAACTGGGGTGGGCCAGTCAATTGGGGCTACGGAAAATACCGGGAAGTGAGCGTCGGTATGATCCAGATCGGCACCGAGCCAGACGACTGCAAGTACGAGTAAAGCGGTTGTGTGAATAATCAATACTCGCACTGATCAAACCGCCCAAGGTGGCCCGGTCTCGAATTTCGCTTCGATCCACTCCTTGAACGCCACCACCGCCGCCGCTGGAAACCGCGATGACGGCCTGACCAGATAAACGCCGCCCGCCGAATCCAGATGCCAGTCGGGCAGCACGCGAATCAGCCGCCCTGTCGCCAGATCGCGGCTCATCAGCCAGTCGCCGGCACCGAGTATGCCGGCATCGGCGCGGGCGGCGGCGAGCAGGGATTCGCTGTCGCTGGCGGTCAGGTTGCCGTGTGGCGTAATGGTCTGCACTTCGTTGCCGCGATGCAGACGCCACAGCGGGAACGACGCCAGGCCGCTGAAGCGCAGGCAATTGTGTTGCAGCAGATCCTGCGGGGTTTGCGGAATGCCGTGGGCCTCGATGTAGGCCGGCGATGCGCAGAGAATCCGACGATGGTCACTGAGCTTTTTAGCAATCAGGCGATTGTCATCAAGCTCGCCGATGCGAATGGCCGCGTCGAAGCCCTGCTCGATGATGTCGACCAAGCCTTCGCTGTAATCGGCGACCAGCGAGACCTGCGGGTGAGCCTTGAGAAATTCCGGCAGCAGCGGCCCCAGCCATAACCGCCCCATCGCCGCCGGCAACGCCAGGCGCAGGGTGCCGCGCACTTCGCTGGCGCCCTGCACCGCTTGCTGCTGCGCTTCGTTCATCAACTCGACGGCCGCGCGCAGGCGCTGTTCGAGTTGCAGGCCGGCCTCGGTGATACGCACGTGTCGCGTCGAGCGTTCCACCAACCGCACGCCCAGTCGCTTCTCCATCGCCGCAAGGCGCTTGGAAACGATGGTCGGATGGCGCTGCAACAAACGGCCCGCCGCGACAAACGAGCCTTGCGCGGCGACGGCCAGGAAAGCAGCGATTTCATCGCTGTGCGGGTTGCTCAGAACATCCAGATTCATGGTTTTAAAATGATCGCCCCTGATGATCGGCCCGATTCAAGATCGGCGTGCGCTTGCGCCGCGTCAGCCAATGAATAACGCGCGCGAATTTGCGGCGTGATGATACCGGCGGCAACAGCGGCCAGCACATCTTGCGCGCGCTCCTGATATTCAGCTGTCGTGGCGGTGTGTGCGGCCAGCGACGGACGGGTCAGGAACAGCGAGCCCTTGGCGTTCAGCGTGGCCATTTCCACCGCTGCCGGCGCGCCGGTCTGCGCGCCGAACGAGACCATCAATCCGCGTGGGCGCAAGCTGTCCAGCGAGGCCTGAAAAGACACCCGACCAATCGGGTCATACACCACATCGACCTTGCGCCCCTCGGTGATACGCACCACATTGGCGGCGAGAGTCTCGGCATCGAACACCAGCACTTCGTCACAACCGGACGCGCGAGCCTTGTCGACACTGGCCTGCTTCGACACCACACCGATCACCGTTGCGCCAAGGTGTTTGGCCCATGGCACCATGATTTCCCCCAGACCTCCCGCGACACCGTAAAGCAGCATCGTCGTGCCCGGCCCGACCGGATAAGTCGCCTTCAGCAAATACTGCGCGGTGATGCCTTTGAACAACACCGCCGCCGCATCTTCGAACGACAACTCTTCGGGAATCTTCACCAGACGCTCTGCCGGAAACAGTCGCGCCGAGGCGTAACCGCCCAAGGGGCCAGTGGCGTAAGCGACCCGATCACCGACGCGCACATTGCTCACACCGGCACCGACCGCTGCCACCCGACCCGCGCCTTCCAGACCCAGCCCCGAGGGCAACGCCACCGGCACCGCACCCTTGCGCTGGCTGACATCGAGGTAATTGACGCCCACCGCCGCTTGCTCCAGCCAGACCTCGCCGGACCCGGGGGCCTGTTCGCTGACAGTGCGCAATTGCAGGACATCCGGTGCGCCCGTTTCGGTGAAGCGGATTGCGTTGGCCATGGTCATCTCCATTCATTTGTTAAGCGTTGAGCTCAGTCTGAAAGCGCAGCACTCAACGAACAACCCAGCCTGAATGCAGTTCATTGCTGCAAAGGCTGCAGCAATACACACATAAAAAAGGAGCGGCACATGCTGCCGCTCCTCTTTCAACAATCAATCGAACGCGCCGTTGAGCACCTCGTAGATCAGCCCGGTGGCCAGCGCAACGAGAATGAGGTCAGTGCCCGCCTGTCGCCATTCGTAGCCGTCATAACGAGGCAGATGTTCGAGCATTCGCCCGTCCAGCTTCTTGGCGATGCCCGGGGGCAAGGGTTTACCCCGCGCCAGATTCTTTTGAATACCCGGCGGCAGCGGCGGCCCCGGATTCCAGTATTGGCCGCGATAGATGCCGACGCTGCTGAGAATATTGCCGCGATCAACGCTCGGCCCGCCGCCATTGCCAGAGTGTTGCTGGCCTTTGTTGCCATTGCCTTGGCCGCCCCCGCCCTGTTTGCCGTGATCCTGCATGTTTTGCGGTTTGCCCTTGCCGTTGCCCTGGCCGTCCTGACCACCCTGCCCCTTGCCATTGCCGGGGTCAGCCAGTGCCGTCGTGCTGCCGATTACCAGCGCGAGGCAAGACAACGCGACAATCAATCTGCGAGCTTTTCTCATGTGCGATTCCTTCGGTTGGGGGATGCTCTCGAGTATGGGCGAATGTGCTCAGCTTAGTGGATTTCTTCTTGCTGACCACTCGGCCTTGCGTCAGGATTCCCACCCTCTCCACCCCTGATCGAAAAATCATGAATCGTCAAAAGAAGCTGCAGCAGTTGTTCAAGGAAAAAGCCAAAAAGGCCAATGCCAAACTGGCGCCGAAAAAGCCCAAATACATCTGCAAGGCCGACCGCCTGAAGCTGGAAGCCGAAGCGGCGCAAGCGGCGGCCGAAAACACCGAAAGCTGATTCAGGCCGACTGCCGCGACGTCAGCCAGGTCATCAGCGCCGCCAGCACGAGCAATGCCGCGCTGGCGAAAAACGTCAGCCGATAACCGCTGCCGTCGAACAGCAGACCACCGATGGTAGAACCCGAGGCAATCGACAACTGCACCACCGCCACCATCAGCCCACCGCCGGCTTCGGCATCGTCGGGCAGCGTGCGCGCCAGCCACGACCACCAGCCTACCGGCGCCGCCGTGGCGATCAATCCCCACAAGCCGAGCAACACGAACGTCGCGACTACTGAACTGCCCATCCCTATGAGCGCCACCGCGATCATCGCCATCAACAGCGGGATGGTGATCACTACGCGATACAGCCCCTTCTTCAACACCGAACCGATGACCACGGTGCCGATAAACCCGGCCACACCGATGACCAGCAAAATCATCGACAGCATCGAAACGTCGACCCGGGTCACGGTCTCCAGAAACGGTCGCAGGTAGGTGAACAGAACAAACTGGCCCATGAAGAACAGACCTGCGCCGAGCATGCCCAACGCCACCCGGCGGCTTTTGAACAACGCAAAAACATTGGCTGCGCTGGCTTTGCGCGGCGCGGCCGGGAGCGCGGGCAAGCTGATCCACTGCCAGAGCAGCGCAATCAGCGCCACCGGTATCAGGCAGAAAAACGCCCCGCGCCAGCCAATCACGCTGCCCAGATAACTGCCCAACGGCGCCGCCACGACGGTCGCCAGGGCATTGCCGCCGTTAAAAATGGCCAGCGCCTTGGGCACGCTGGCGGAGGGCACCAGACGCATAGCCAACGCCGCCGACATCGACCAGAAGCCACCGATTACCACGCCGATCAATGCGCGACCGATCATGTACACCGTGTAGTTGGGCGCCAGGCCCACCACCAGCCCGGACGCGCACATCAGCGCGGTCAACAGCAGCAACAGGCGCTTGCGATCCATCGAGCCGGCGAGCCTGGTGATCGTCAGGCTGGTCAGCACCGCGAACGCGCCGGAGATGGCGATGCCGTAGCCGGCCAGGCCTTCGCTGATGTGCAAGTCCGTAGCCATTGGCGTTAGCAGACTGACCGGCATGAACTCGGAGGCGATCAGCGCGAAGACACACAAGGTCATGGCGAACACGCCGCTCCAGTACGCCGGTTGCTCGCCGGCCGTGGACGCTTCCATGGGCTGGGCTGTCGGGGTGTTGATTACTTGAGCCGTCATGCGAAAACCTGTCTTGAAGAAGAAATCATCGAGGCACTTCTGCCCCGCTACTCAGGCTGCAAAGCTTGACGGATCGGGCTTAACTTGATTAGTAGCGGTAATCTTCATGTGCTTTTGAGAAAAATTCAGCAATGAGCAACGCCAAAGTCAACGACCTGCAGGCCTTCCTGGCGGTGGCGCAGGAGCAAAGCTTCACCAAGGCTGCCGCCCGCCTCGGCGTCACGCCGTCTGCGCTGAGTCATACGGTCCGCGCGCTGGAGCAGCGTCTGGGTATCCGCTTGCTCGCTCGTACGACGCGCAATGTCTCGCCGACCGAGGCTGGCGAACGCTTGATGCACTCAATTGCGCCGCTGTTCGAGCAGATCAGCGCCGAGCTCGAAGCCCTCGGCGAATTGCGCGACAAGCCCAGCGGCACGATCCGTGTTTCCTGCACGGACGATCAGATTGAATTGTGCATCCGGCCGATGCTTGCGCAGTTTTTGCAGGACTATCCGGACATCACCTTGGAGTTTTACGTCGATTACGGATTTACCAATGTGGTCAAGGAACGCTTCGACGCCGGCATTCGTCTCGGTGAATCGATCAGCAAAGACATGATCGCCGTGCGCATCGGCCCGGACTGGCGCCTGGCCGTGGTGGCCTCGCCCGAGTACTTCGCTCGTCACCCGGCACCCGCCACGCCGCACCAGTTGACGGAGCACACTTGCATCAACATCCGCCACCAACCGGCCGGCGCGATTTACGCCTGGGAGTTTGCGCACAAGGGTCAGGATTTCAGCGTGAAGGTCGATGGGCAACTGGTGTTCAACAGCATCATGCATGTGCTCAACGCCGCCGTGGACGGCATCGGCGTGGCATACGTGCCCGAACAATTGGTCGCGCCGTATCTGGCCGACGGGCGACTCGTGGAAGTGCTGGAAGGATGGTGCCCGACGTTTCAGGGCTATCACCTGTATTACCCGAACCGGCGCCAGAGCTCCGCAGCGTTTGCGGCGTTTGTCGAAGCGCTGAAATACAACCGCTGACAAACGCAACTCTTCAATCCAACTCAAATCCCTGTGGGAGCGGGCTGCCCGCGAAGGCGTCGGCACGTTCAACCTCATCATCGCCTGACCCACCGCTATCGCGAGCAGGCTCGCTCCCACAATGGTCCGGGGCAGATCAGCAATCCTT
>NZ_WBRZ01000299.1:0-6314 GCF_008923895.1 Pseudomonas sp. GXM4 | reverse complement strand
TTCGAGTCGGGGCATTTTTCATGACGGTATGAAACTCAGCGATTGCGGGTCAGCAGTGCTGGTTTCTCGCCACGCGGGCGGCTTGGCAGTTGATCGAGTTGCTCAGGCGTCGGGAAGCGGTCGGCTTTCGATTCCTTGTGCATGATCTTCGGCCCGTTGCTGCGCGGGTTCTGCACGGCCGGTTCGCTGCGTGGCTGATCGTCACGGGCCGGGCGGCGGTTGCGTGGCGCGGATTCGTCACGACGACCCTGACCGTCACGCGGAGCGCCATTGCGCGGGCCGCTACGTTTGGCCGGTGGCGTGCCGGTGCTCGAGCCGTTGCTGTTGCGCGGACCGTTCTGACGACCCTGTGGCTGACCTCCGCGTGGAGCGCCTGCGCCTTGCGCCGGTGCGCCAGGACGACGGCCACGGCCGCCGGCAGGAGCGGCCTTCGGCACGTAGTCAACGCGGTTACCGAAGTTATCGATATCGTCGTCGAGGAACTCGTCCGGGGCACGGTCAGCCGCTGCACGCGGAGGCTGGCTCGGGCGCTGTTCGCGGCTCGGCGTGCCTTCGCGCGGTTTCTGCTGGCGGGCAGGGCGCTCGCCACGTTCACCGGCCGGCTTTTCCTTGCCCTTGTCTTTGCCTTTGTCCTTGCGACCGCCGCCACCGCCGCCGCCATTCGGGCCGTCGCCACGGGGGGCACGGGAATTGCGTGGGTTGCGGATGTCCGGACGCTCGCGGGCTTCCGGCTTCTCGGCTTCGATGGTGCTGGAGTCGAAGCCCATCAGATCGCCGTCGGCAATCTTCTGTTTGGTCATGCGCTCGATGCTTTTCAGCAGTTTTTCTTCGTCTGGCGCGACCAGCGAGATCGCCTCGCCCGAACGACCGGCGCGGCCGGTACGGCCGATACGGTGCACATAGTCTTCATCGACGTTCGGCAGCTCGAAGTTGACCACATGCGGCAACTGGTCGATGTCCAGACCACGGGCGGCGATGTCGGTCGCAACCAGAATGCGTACTTCGCCGGCCTTGAAGTCGGCCAGGGCTTTGGTGCGGGCGTTCTGGCTCTTGTTACCGTGGATCGCCACCGCCGGCAGGCCGTGTTTGTCCAGGTATTCAGCGAGACGGTTGGCGCCGTGCTTGGTGCGGGTGAAGACCAGTACCTGTTCCCACGCGCCGGCGGTGATCAGGTGCGCCAGCAGCGCACGTTTGTGGCTGGCCGGCAGGCGGAACACGCGTTGTTCGATGCGCTCGACCGTGGTGTTCGGCGGCGTCACTTCGATGCGTTCCGGGTTATGCAGCAGTTTGCCGGCAAGATCGGTGATGTCTTTGGAGAACGTTGCCGAGAACAGCAGGTTCTGACGCTTGGCCGGCAGACGTGCGAGGACTTTCTTCACGTCGTGGACAAAACCCATGTCGAGCATGCGGTCGGCTTCGTCGAGAACGAGAATTTCCACGTGGGACAGATCGACGCTGCCCTGGCCGGCGAGGTCGAGCAAGCGACCCGGGCAGGCGACGAGGACGTCGACGCCACGGGACATGGCCTGGACCTGCGGGTTCATGCCGACGCCGCCGAAGATGCAGGCGCTGACGAATTTCAGGTCACGGGCGTAGATCTTGAAGCTCTCGTGCACCTGGGCCGCGAGTTCGCGGGTCGGGGTCAGGACCAGCACGCGCGGTTGGCGCGGGCCGTGACGCTGGGATTTGTCCGGGTGACCGTTGGGGAACAACCGCTCCAGAATCGGGAGGGCGAAGCCGCCGGTTTTACCGGTACCTGTCTGAGCCGCCACCATCAGGTCGCGACCTTGCAACACGGCGGGAATGGCCCGCTGTTGCACCGGAGTAGGCTCGGTATAGCCCGCATCTTCGATGGCACGGACTAAAGCCTCGGAGAGACCGAGGGAAGCAAAGGACATGAGTAATCCTGTTTTAGTTAGGGCTTGGCCCAATGGGAGTCTTGCCTGGCGCGAATCACGTTTAAGAGGACGCAATCCCGTCCGGTCCAGCGGCGGTTCCGAAGGCACGTCAGGAGCGCTCGCGCGGGCTGGAAGCTGCGCTGTAGCGGGTCGAGAGGCCTGTTACGGTTCCGGGCGTCCGGGCGTGAGCCTGGCGGGAACGCCGGAGTATAACAGAGCAATCACTGCGCGCTGCTTTCCTGCTGCTCAACGGTTTTGCCGCCGGCCGTGGCCGAACGCAGTGACGCGCTATCAACGGGCGCAGCACCGTAACGCGCGCTGAGCTCGGCGTAGGCCGGTTCGCGCTTGAAACGCTTGAGCTCGGCGCCGAAACGCTGCACCAGCAAGTCCATACCGGCATTGCGCCGAACCGCAAGAAACTGGCTCTGACGGCTGATAACCGTCGGGTTTTCCGTGATCAGATCGCGAATATTCAGCTCATCGAGCAAATGCTGACCGACGCGGCGATCGGTAATCAGCAGGTCAATCCGCCCGCGCACCAGTTTGCCGAAATTGGCTTCATGGGTCGGTGCCGGCTCACGAACAAACAGGTCCGACTGGCTGAAGTCAGGGCTGTACAGATAACCCGGCGAGGTGCCGATGGTCAGGCCTTTGAGTTGTTCGAGGGTGTTGAAAGGATGCGGCCGCTCATTGGCGTAGAACATCACGAATTCGACGTCGGACAAAGGTTCGCTGGGATAGAGCAGGGTGGCGTCGCGTTCGGCGCTGTGAAAGATGTCCAGGGCACCGTCGGCCTGTCCGGTCTCGAGCATCGACAGGCAGCGCTTCCACGGCAGGAACTGCCATTCCACTTCAATGCCCAGACGCTGGAACACGATGGCGGTGGTTTCGTAGTCAAGACCAAGGTTTTTGCCACCCTGTTCGTAGACGTACGGCGCCCACGGCTCGGTGACAATACGCAACTTCTCGCCCCGAGCAGCGAAGCTCAGGCAAGCAAAAACCAGCACGGCGAATAACTGCGTGATCAAAGGCATGGCTGGAGATTACGACGAGAATCGCGAAAGAGCCAGAAAGCCGCTGCACAAGCTCTGTTTCGCGGCTTCAAACAAAAAAATCGCAGGCCTGACAACCCAACAAAGACGTTGCCAAGGACTGCGATCTCTTGATCCAGCTTGTAGCTTTCAGCTCGAAACTTGCAGCTGCTTCACCGCGGCAACTTCAGGTTATTCCAGATCGCCAGGCTAGGTTCGGCCTGGTTCATCGAGTAGAAGTGCAGCCCCGGCGCGCCGCCCTGCAGCAGGCGTTCGCACATCTCGCTGACGACTTGTTCGCCAAAGCTTTGAATGCTTCGCGTGTCATCGCCGTAGGCTTCCAGTTGCTTGCGGATCCAGCGCGGGATTTCCGCACCGCAGGCATCGGAGAAGCGCGCGAGTTTGCTGTAGTTGGTGATCGGCATGATCCCCGGCACGATCGGCAGATCCACGCCCAGCGCCTGCAAACGGTCGACGAAGTAGAAGTAGCTGTCGGCGTTGAAGAAGTACTGGGTGATCGCGCTGTCGGCACCGGCCTTTGCCTTGCGCACGAAGTTGGCGAGATCGTCTTCGTAGTTGCGCGCTTGCGGATGCATCTCCGGGTAAGCGGCGACTTCGATGTGGAAATGATCGGCGGTTTCTTCACGAATGAATTCCACCAGTTCATTGGCGTGACGCAGCTCACCGCTGGTCATGCCCATGCCGGACGGCAGGTCGCCACGCAGGGCAACGATGCGCTTGATGCCGGCAGCCTTGTATTCGTTCAGCAGGCCGCGCAGGTCGTCCTTGCTGTCACCGACGCACGACAGGTGCGGAGCGGCGGGTACTTTGACTTCGTTTTCCAGCTGCAACACGGTGTTGAGCGTGCGATCACGGGTCGAACCGCCAGCGCCGTAGGTGCAGGAAAAGAAATCAGGGTTGTAGGTGGCCAACTGACGGGCAGTGGCGAGCAGCTTTTCTTGCCCGGCATCGGTCTTGGTCGGGAAAAACTCGAAGCTGTAGCGACGGTCTTGGGACATTGGAGGGGACCTCCAGCTGCAAGCTGCAAGCTTCAAGCTGCAAGAGCAGCGGAGGTGCGCTGATCTCTTGTGCTTGATGCTTGCGGCCTGACGCTGTTTTGAAATAGTGGCAGAGACTCAAGCTACGTACGACAAACTCGGCTTTTGACCTTACTTGCAGCTTGTAGCTTGAAACTCCCAGCTGCTCTTAGTACCGGTAGGCGTGCGGCTTGAACGGGCCTTCGACGGTGACGCCGATGTAGTCAGCCTGTTGCTTGGTCAGTTGGGTGACCACGCCGCCGAAGCCGCGAACCATTTCCAGGGCCACTTCTTCGTCGAGTTTCTTCGGCAGCACTTCAACGGTCAGACGCTCGGCTTTCTGCGCTGGCGACAGGTCGGCGTATTTCTGGCCGAACAGGAAGATCTGTGCCAGAACCTGGTTGGCGAACGAACCGTCCATGATGCGGCTCGGGTGACCGGTGGCGTTGCCCAAGTTCACCAGACGGCCTTCGGCCAGCAAGATCAGGTAGTCGTCGTTCTGTGGATCGAAGCTGCCAGCGCCGGTGCGGTGAACCTTGTGCACCTGTGGCTTCACTTCTTCCCAAGCCCAGTTCTTGCGCATGAAAGCGGTGTCGATTTCGTTGTCGAAGTGACCGATGTTGCAGACAACGGCGCGCTTCTTCAGGGCTTTGAGCATGTTCGCGTCGCAAACATTGACGTTACCGGTGGTGGTCACGATCAGGTCGATCTTGCCCAGCAGCGCTTTGTCGATGCTCGCTTCGGAACCGTCGTTGATACCGTCGATGAATGGCGACACCAGTTCGAAACCGTCCATGCAGGCTTGCATGGCGCAGATCGGGTCAACTTCGGAGACTTTAACGATCATGCCTTCCTGACGCAGGGACTGGGCCGAGCCCTTGCCCACGTCACCGTAACCGATGACCAGCGCTTGCTTGCCGGACAGCAGGTGGTCGGTGCCGCGCTTGATCGCATCGTTCAGGCTGTGACGGCAGCCGTACTTGTTGTCGTTCTTGGACTTGGTCACCGAGTCGTTGACGTTGATCGCAGGGATCTTCAGCTCGCCCTTGGCCAGCATGTCCAGCAGACGGTGTACGCCAGTGGTGGTTTCTTCGGTTACGC
Source organism: Pseudomonas sp. GXM4 (assembly GCF_008923895.1). Lineage (NCBI taxonomy): Bacteria > Pseudomonadati > Pseudomonadota > Gammaproteobacteria > Pseudomonadales > Pseudomonadaceae > Pseudomonas > Pseudomonas sp. GXM4. The sequence goes on along the minus strand of NZ_WBRZ01000299.1, from coordinate 1,247 downwards.
CGTGAACGCGATCGAGCACTTGCGGGTATTTCTTGTGCAGCAGCTCGGTCAGGTCGCCGCCGTCGTCGAGGATCATGTTGGCGTCCCAAGGCTGGCCATCCTTGAGGATGGTCTGCTCCAGGCACCACTCGTACTCTTCTTCAGTCTCGCCTTTCCAGGCGAACACCGGGATACCGGCGGCAGCGATAGCGGCAGCGGCCTGATCCTGAGTGGAGAAAATGTTGCAGGACGACCAGCGTACTTCGGCACCCAGGGCAACCAGGGTTTCGATCAGCACGGCGGTCTGAATGGTCATGTGGATGCAGCCGAGGATTTTCGCGCCCTTGAGCGGCTGCTCGGCAGCGTATTTGCGGCGCAGACCCATCAGGGCAGGCATTTCCGATTCGGCGATGATGGTTTCGCGACGGCCCCAGGCAGCCAGGGACATGTCGGCAACTTTGTAATCGGTAAAATCGGCAGGCGTGTTGACAGCGCTCATGAAGAGCCTCCATTCGTAATGTATGCGAATGGGCGCCGTTGTGCGTTTAGTGTCCGGCGCAAGCCGTTCAACGCCCCATCCGAGCCTGACAGGTCGAACCTGCTGCAGCGCCCCTCGGACAGGTGGCGGGAAAACGGCATAGCCGTTCTGAATCGGTGGCGATTATAGCGGTCTTCGCCCGGCTAGTGGCAAGCGGCAAGCTACAAGCGGCAAGTAAAAGCCAATCCGCTTTTACTTGCAGCTTGTAGCTGAAAACTTGAAGCTGGGGGCCAATACCCCTAACGCTCACACGCCTCGACCCAGGAGCCCCCCATGAATTTCCACACCCGCAAATGGGTTAAACCCGAAGACCTCAACCCCAACGGCACCCTGTTCGGCGGCAGCCTGCTGCGCTGGATCGATGAAGAAGCGGCGATCTACGCCATCGTGCAATTGGGCAACCAGCGCGTGGTGACCAAGTACATCTCGGAAATCAACTTCGTCAGCGCCTCGCGCCAGGGCGACATCATCGAACTGGGCATCACCGCCACCGAATTCGGCCGCACCTCGATCACCCTGACCTGCGAAGTGCGCAACAAGATCACCCGCAAGAGCATCCTGACCGTCGAGAAGATGGTGTTCGTCAACCTCGGCGAAGACGGCCTGCCGGCGCCGCACGGGCGGACCGAGATCAAATACGTGAAAGACCAGTTCAAGGATGACGAAGCCGTCAGCGAGTAATGCGAGCCCTGTAGGAGCTGCCGAAGGCTGCGATCTTTTGATCTTGTTT
>NZ_WBRZ01000298.1:0-6352 GCF_008923895.1 Pseudomonas sp. GXM4 | reverse complement strand
AACAGATTCGTTGTCTGATACTCCGCTTTCGCGAGCAGGCTCGCTCCCACAGGGTTATGCGGTTTTTTTGAAATCAGTCCAGATCCTTCGCCCCATGCCGCTCCGGCACCTGACTGTCTTCATCACCCCAGGTGCGATTCACTCGCTGCCCACGCATGACCGCTGGCCGCTTGGCGATTTCTTCGGCCCAGCGCTGTACATGGGTGTACTCATGCGCGGCGAGAAACTCCGCCGCCGAGTAAACGTTGTTGCGCACCAGTTGCCCGTACCAGGGCCATACGGCGATGTCGGCGATGGTGTAATCGTCGCCGGCCAGATAGGCGTTGTCGGCGAGACGGCGGTTGAGCACATCCAGCTGCCGTTTGGCTTCCATGGTGAAGCGGTTGATCGGGTATTCGAGCTTCTCCGGCGCATACGCGTAGAAATGCCCGAAGCCACCGCCCAGATACGGCGCCGAGCCCATTTGCCAGAACAGCCAGTTGAGGGTTTCGGTGCGACCGGCCGGATCCTTGGGCAACAAGGCGCCAAACTTTTCCGCGAGATACAGCAGGATCGAGCCGGACTCGAACACCCGGATCGGCGGCTCGACGCTGCGATCCAGCAGCGCCGGGATTTTCGAATTCGGGTTGACCTCGACAAAACCGCTGGAGAACTGATCGCCCTCGCCAATGCGGATCAGCCACGCGTCGTATTCGGCCTCGCTGTGGCCGAGTGCGAGCAGCTCTTCGAGCATGATGGTGACTTTCACACCGTTGGGCGTGGCCAGCGAATACAGTTGCAGCGGATGCTTGCCGACCGGCAGTTCCTTATCGTGGGTCGGCCCGGCGATCGGCCGGTTGATGCTGGCGAAGTGGCCGCCGGAAGGGGCTTCGTGTTTCCAGACCTTGGGCGGAACGTAAGACGCATTGCTCATGAAACGGACCTCGTCGATGCTGGGAGAGAACAGGTAGACACCGTATCTCGAAAGGATTGAGAACACTACCTTGTGGGAGCTGGCTTGCCAGCGATGACGGCGGCACATCCAGCATCAATATTGGCTGACCCACCGCAATCGCTGGCAAGCCAGCTCCCACAGGTTCGGAGTCAGGCACAAATCTCCCGTGGGAGCGAGCCTGCTCGCGAAAGCGTCGGCAGGGTCGCCGCGCCTAATGGCTCCAATACCGCCCAACCGCACCCCCGACTCCCTGCACCGGATCTGTCTCAGGAAACGCCAGCCCCGCAATCCGCGCCAACTGCGCATCACTCGGCGCGGCCCGGCAAATGTCCGCCTGCTGCCCCGGCGGATAAGCACCCACCACCAGAAAATCCTCACTCGATCCCAGATTGCAGTGCCCGGTTCCGGCCGGCAGCAACAGCACATCCCCGGCGCTGACGTCGACGACTTGGCCGTCAGGCCCGCCCAACATCAACCGCGCCTGACCGGCCGCCACGCCAAGCACTTCGTGGCCTTCAGTGTGGTAGTGGTGATAGTCATAAATGCCGTAGCGCCACTGCGCCGGCCAGCCATTGGCACCGAACGTCTGCTCGAAGCGCGCGGCCGGATCGTCGCCTTCGATGGCCAACGCGCGGCGGTAGATCAGCACCGGCAAACGCGGATTGTTCGGCACCCAGTCATTGCGTTGCAGCAGCAGGGTTTGCACTTCAGTCATGGCCAATCCTCCTTCGCTCGATTTATCAGTCGACCGCAGCGCAGGGCAATCGCCTCAAAAAATCATTGCCGCGCAAACACGGCGGCGAAGTTCATGCCCGGACAATCCAGCGAAACTTCATCGCGCAGCGGGATGTCCAGACCCTTACATGTCTATGCAGCGGTAAATGGCGAGGGTCAAGATGACGATGACAGTTGGTGATTTTCTGGTTGAGCGGCTCAGCGAATGGGGCGTGACGCGAATTTTTGGTTATCCGGGGGATGGCATCAACGCCGTTTTCGGCGCCATGAGCCGGGCCAAAGGCAAGATCGAATTCGTTCAGGCACGGCACGAGGAAATGGCCGCGTTCATGGCCTCGGCCCACGCCAAGTTCACCGGCGAGCTGGGCGTGTGCATCGCCACTTCCGGCCCCGGCGCTTCGCACCTGATCACCGGCCTCTACGATGCGCGCATGGACCACATGCCGGTGCTGGCCATTGTCGGTCAGCAGGCGCGCACGGCGCTGGGCAGTCACTACCAGCAGGAACTGGATCTGGTGTCGATGTTCAAGGATGTCGCCGGTGCGTTTGTGCAGCAGGCTTCGGCGCCGTCGCAAGTGCGCCATCTGCTTGATCGCGCGGTGCGCACTGCGGTCGGCGAGCGCCGCGTCACCGCGCTGATTCTGCCCAATGACTTGCAGGATCTGCCTTACGAACAACCGGCGCGCGCCCATGGCACCGCGCATTCCGGCGTCGGCTACAGCAAGCCGAAAGTCGTTCCTTATGCAGCCGATCTGCAACGCGCCGCCGAGGTACTGAACAGCGGCGAGAAAGTCGCGATTCTGGTCGGTGCCGGCGCGCTGGAGGCGACCGATCTGGTCATCGCCGTGGCGGAAAAACTCGGCGCGGGCGTCGCCAAGGCGTTGTTGGGCAAAGCCGCATTGCCTGACGATTTGCAGTGGGTCACCGGCAGCATCGGCCTGCTCGGCACCGAGCCCAGCTACAAGCTGATGAGCGAGTGCGACACCTTGCTGATGATCGGTTCGGGCTTCCCGTATTCCGAGTTTCTGCCCAAGGAAGGCCAGGCGCGCGGCGTGCAGATCGACTTGCAGCCGGACATGCTCAGCCTGCGTTATCCGATGGAGGTCAATCTGGTCGGCGATTCAGCGGAAACCCTCGCCGCGTTGCTGCCCTTGCTGGAACAGAAAAACTCGAACAAATGGCGCAAGAAGATCGAAGGCTGGCGCAGCAGCTGGGAGAAAACCCTGGAAAAACGCGCCATGGCCAAAGCCGATCCGGTCAACCCGCAACGAGTGGTCTACGAGTTGTCACCGCGCTTGCCTGAGCAGGCAATTATCACCAGCGACTCCGGCTCTTGCGCCAACTGGTTCGCCCGTGACCTGAAAATCCGTCGCGGCATGAAATGCTCACTGTCCGGTGGCCTGGCCTCGATGGGCGCGGCGGTGCCCTATGCGATCGCGGCGAAATTTGCTTACCCGGAACGCCCGGTCATTGCCCTGGTCGGCGACGGCGCGATGCAGATGAACAACATGGCCGAGCTGATCACTGTCGCCAAATACTGGCGGCAATGGCAGAGCCCGAAATGGATCTGCGCGGTGTTCAACAACGAAGACCTCAATCAGGTCACCTGGGAGCAGCGGGTGATGGAGGGCGATCCCAAGTTCGAAGCGTCGCAGAGCATCCCGGACGTGCCGTATCACCTGTTCGCGATTTCCATCGGCCTCAAGGGCATTTTCGTTGATCGTGAAGAAGAGGTCGCCGCTGCGTGGGAACAGGCACTCGCCTCGGAAGTGCCGGTGCTGATCGAGTTCAAGACCGACCCGAACGTGCCGCCGCTGCCACCGCACATCAAGCTTGAGCAAGCGAAGAAATTCGCCACGACCCTGCTCAAGGGCGATCCGGACGAAGCCGGGGTGATTGTGCAGACCGCCAAGCAGGTGTTGGGCGCCGTGTTGCCCGGGAAGAAATGACGGTGTGCGCTTGAACGAGTCAACCATCTACATCGGTTGCGCCGGCTGGAGTCTCGGGCGCGAGCACTGGCCGGCATTCCCCGCCGAAGGCACGCACCTGCAACGCTACGCCGCGCGCTTCAACTGTGTCGAAATCAACAGCTCGTTCTATCGCCCGCATCGCCGTCAGACCTACGAACGCTGGGCCGACTCGGTAGCGCCGGACTTTCGCTTCGCCGTGAAAGTGCCGAAGCTCATCACCCATGAACAGCGGCTGGCGGACAGCGCGGCCGCGCTCGATGAGTTTCTCGGGCAATGCCAGGGCTTGGGTGATCGACTCGGCTGCCTGCTGGTGCAACTGCCACCAAAACTCGCCTTCGATGCGCCGGTGGCCGAGGCGTTTTTTCATGCCCTGCGCGAGCGGTTCACGGGCAGTGTAGTGCTGGAGCCGCGACACGAATCGTGGACTGAGGCTGAGGCAATGCTGATGGAGCTGCAGATTGCCCAGGCGGTGGTCGATCCCTCGCGGATCAGCACCGACACCGCACCGGGTGGCTGGCAAGGCCTGCAGTATTGGCGCCTGCACGGCTCGCCACGGATTTATCACAGCGCTTATGAAGCGGCCTATCTGCAACAGCTTGCTCAGAACCTGCGGCGCGCGAAGGCCGACGGCAAAGACATCTGGTGCATCTTCGACAACACCGCCAGCGGCGCCGCCACGGCCGATGCGCTGGCTTTGAGGGCGTTGATCGAAGGCGGTGAACGCTGAACGACGACGCTCTCGCCACCCACACAAACGATCCGGCTACAGGTAAACTCCGCGCACTTTTTCAAGGAGTTCACATGAGTTACTACCAGCCGGGCATTCTCGCTACCCCTGTTCCTGCGCAAGCACGTCATCTGTTTTTCGCCCTGGCGTCGGTTGAAGCCTTGCCGCAAGCGATCGACAGCCTGCTGATGCTGGTGGATGGCAAGTCGGCGGTGGTTGGCTTTGGTGAGTCGTTGACCAAGGCGCTGAATGTCGAAATCGCTGGCCTGCGCAGCTTCCCGGCGCTGACCGGCGTTGGCGTGAACAACCCGTCGACCCAGCATGCCCTGTGGATCTGGTTGCACGGTGTCGACCGGGGTGAACTGCTCAACCGTTGCAACGCTATCGAAGCCGCGCTGGCCCCGGCCTTGCGTCTGGTCGAGATGCAGGAAGCCTTCCGCCACATGGACGGCCACGACCTCACCGGGTACGAGGACGGCACGGAAAACCCGCACGATGATGCCGCTGTCGCCGCCGCGCTGCTGAGCAGTGGCGCGGACGGGCTGGTCGGTGGCAGCTTCGCCGCGATCCAGCAGTGGCAGCACGACCTCAAGGGTTTTCATCGCCTGTCTGCCGGCGCCAAGGACGACATCATGGGACGGCGCTTGAGCGATAACGAAGAAATCGACGACGCGCCGATCTCCGCCCACGTCAAACGCACCGCGCAAGAGAGCTTCGCGCCGGAAGCGTTCGTGGTGCGCCGCTCGATGCCATGGATCGAAGGCGATCGCGCCGGTTTGATGTTCCTCGCCTTCGGCTTTTCGCTGGATGCCTTCGAAGCGCAGCTGCGCCGTATGAGCGGTCTGGAGGACGGTATTGCCGATGGCTTGTATCAGATCAGCCGACCAATCACCGGCGGCTACTACTGGTGCCCGCCGCTCAAGGACGGACGCCTTGATCTGCGCGCGCTGCGCATCGGCTGAGGACTGCACATGAACGTGGTGCGCTGGGGCATGATCGGTTGCGGCAGCGTCGCTGAACGCAAGAGCGGGCCGGCCTTCTACAAGGCGCCCGGTTCGGCGCTGATTGCGGTGATGGGCCGTCGCCTCGAAGCGGTGACCGACTACGCTGCGCGCCACGGCATTAGTCGCGTCTATACCGATGTCGATGCGCTGATCAACGATCCCGAGGTGGACGCGGTGTACATCGCCACGCCGCCCGACAGCCACCATGCCTACAGCCTGAAAGTCGCCGCCGCCGGCAAGCATTGCTGCGTGGAAAAGCCCATGGCACTCAACGCCGGGCAAAGCCGCGAGATGCAGCAAGCGTTTGCCGCTGCCGGTCTGCACTTGTTCGTCTCGTATTACCGCCGCTCGCTACCGCGTTTTGCCCAGGTGCGGCAATGGCTGGAAGAGGGGCGCATCGGTGATGTCCGCCATCTGAGCTGGACACTGACCAAAGCACCGTCGTCGGCTGATCTTGAAGGTCGGGAGAATTGGCGCACCGATCCGGCGGTGGCTGGCGGCGGCTACTTTGCCGACCTGGCCAGCCATGGCCTGGACCTGTTTCAGTATCTGCTTGGCGACATCGTTGAGGTCGCCGGTTTCACCGCGCGTCAGGCGGGTCTGTACGCGGCGGAAGATGCGGTCAGCGCCACGTGGCGGTTCGCTTCCGGAGCGCTGGGCATGGGCTGCTGGAACTTTGTTGCGGACCGGCGTGAGGATCGCGTCGAGATCATCGGCAGCAAAGGGCGCATCGGGTTTTCGGTGTTTGATGAACATCCGGTGCAGCTGTTTGCCGACGAGCAGATCAGCCTGGAGATTGCCCATCACGAGCATATTCAGTGGCATCACGTGCTGGGGATGAATGCGCATATTCGGGGTGATTCACAGCATCCCGCCGTGGCCGAGCAAGCCGTCAAGACCGATTGGGTAATGGACCGGATTCTCAAACGTTAAGATCAAAAGATCGCAGCCTTCGGCAGCTCCTACAGGGAAATCGCATTTC
>NZ_WBRZ01000297.1:0-6360 GCF_008923895.1 Pseudomonas sp. GXM4 | reverse complement strand
GATCCACCGCTTTCGCGAGCAAGCTCGCTCCCACAAGGGCACTGCAATGTTGGTGGTGAACCTGCATCAATCTTTGTCTGGCATGTGACGAGCGCCGCTGCGCGCCTTAGTATGGCGCTTTAATTTGCAGACAAGGCCCGTCCATGACGATCGAAATCCGCCCGGCGACCCCCAGCGATGCGCCGCAAATCCTCGCCTTTATCACCGAACTGGCAGATTTCGAGAAGGCCCGCCACGAAGTCATCGCCAGCGTCGCCGACATCGAACGCAGCCTGTTCGGCGAAGGCGCCACCGCCCATGGCCTGATCTGCCTGCGCGACGGCTCGCCGATCGGCTTCGCGGTGTTCTTCTTCAGTTATTCAACCTGGCTGGGCAGCAACTGCCTGTACCTCGAAGACCTCTACATCACCCCCGAACAACGCGGCGGCGGCGCCGGCAAAACCCTGCTGCGCCACCTGGCGAAAATCGCCTGCGCCAACGACTGCGGCCGCTTCGAATGGAGCGTGCTGGAATGGAACACCCCGGCCATCGAATTCTACAAATCCCTCGGTGCGCAACCGCAGGAGGAATGGGTGCGGTATCGCATGGATGGCAAGGTGTTGCGCGAATTTGCCGAGGGCTGAGCACAATGATGGCAATCTACTGCTGATTCAATTGTCGCCACCGCTCTAGTCCGGCATTCTGTGCGCCATTTTTGCGCGCTCATGGACGACACCTGCAATGCATCTGGCAAAATTTCTCCGCGCCTGTGGAACCCTCGCTGCGTCAATGAGTGACCAGCTATGAGCGGACTGCAGGCGTCCATGCGTCTGTATGGTCTGGTGAAAACTACCGGCTCTTCTGACGACCCGAATCGACAGGCTGTCGAAATTCTCTGCATGGCCCAGCGCACTGGCGGCCTGGCTATACGGGCTTTCGTGTCGCGGCTCGACGCCGAGTTGATGTCGCGCAGCGCCGGCCTCGGCAAATACCGTGTGGTAGCGCTGAGAACCTTTGATCCAACTGCGATTATCGACGCTCATCAAGGCTGGCTGATGCTGCACATCTGTTGCGGCTTCGTCGCTCTCGCCGGTCATTCTCTGTTGAAAAACGGTGCGTTGATCCCGATGGGCTGGCCCGTCTACTCCGAAGTAGGGCGCTGGACCTCCAGGCATCATCTGGACCTTGGCGTGGAAATGGGCGACTTGCTGCAATCGACTTTCGAGCGCAATCACCTGCGCAACTACAACGCCTGGCTCAACGAACTTGATGATGCAACGCCTGCCGAGTTGAGTTGGCAAGCCAACGAAGCCTGGCGTGCCATACAAACCGCGACAGCACCTGAAAGCCGTGAGCATTGTCATGCTCTGTTCGACCCGGTCGACAATCGCTGGCGCTTTGCCGCGACCGACATCGACATCTATCAGCCATCCCCGGCACCCCTTAAGCAAGGAGCTTTGAATTGAGTGGTAAACCCGCAGCACGCGTCACCGACCCGACTGCTTGCCCATTGCCAGGTCACGGCACCAATCCGATTGTCTCCGGCTCGCCGAACGTATTCTTCGACGGCCTCGCTGCTGCACGCATGACCGATAAATCAGCGTGTGGCAGCCCTATCACCGGAGCGGTCTCCGGCACTGTTTTCATTAACGGCCTGAATGCCGCGATGCTCGATAGCACTGGTGGGCATGGCAATGTCGTGATCGGTGGCTCGGGCACGGTGATCATCGGCCAAAGTGGGGGAGGGGCCGCATTTAGTGGGCTGTTGCCGATGCCGGTGCATTTCACTGACAGGTTGCAAGTAGTCAATCAGGACACCGGAGAGCCGGTCTCTTATCACCCTTACATCATTCAGCGGGGTGACGGCAGTGAAGAGTCTGGCGTGACGGATGCGGCGGGATTTACCCATACCGTCAGTTCGCACCTGGCTGAGACGATTAAATTATTTGTGGAGTAATTAGAGATGGCAAATGGAAGTGCTACAGCAGAGGCTCCACCACCGCCAATGGCGAAAAGGGATCCGGTGAGTCATACACTTACTTGCAAGACAGATCAATCGGTCAAGCAAGTAACAGTAAGCGTCCGCGATGCAATGGTTTTTCTTGTTGGTGGAGCTGGCGATCAGGAACGGTATTACGTTGATGGTCCCAATCACAATGTCGACTATGTGCGAGACATGGTCGACGCGGACATCGAAGCGCTGGAAATACAGAAATCTTGTACGACGTTGCCTCTTGGTTATAACTCATTTATGAGTGAGGAGGATTTGGAACGTAACGTTATTCGAAAAATTCCAAGTTGCAATACTGCGATTTATATCATTGGCCACAGTTTGGGCGGCTGGAACGGTGCTCATTTGTCTGCGATTTTAACCGAGCGCGGTTTCAAAATAAAAATTTTGGTGACCCTGGATCCCGTAGGACACGGCAAAATCGTATATGGTATTTCGAAAATATATCGTCAGGTTCCCAAGCCTAAAGCGCAGTATTGGGTAAATATCAGGGCAGCTGCGGTCGATTGGAACCTGTCAGATCTGGTTGCAGACTTCGGTGAGCAATGGGAGATCTCCGAAGGACCGAACGTCATGGGCGGCTCGATATCAATCACGCAGATGCCAACTCTATGTATGCTCACGCCTTGCCCGGTGGAAAGTCAGCGCGACAGATTGTAGCGGAGTCAATATTCAAATGGATTAAGGGGTAACTACCTGTGAAGGTTTTAATCTTGACAATATGTATGTCGGTACTCTCGGCTTGTTCTTTGAATCATGGTCGGCCCATTGCTAACCTCAAATACGAAAAGACAGAGCGGCTTCGTACTACCGGAATTTATCAAGTTTATTTCAAGTCCGACGTGGAACTTCTCGGCCTGTTCAAGTCGTCTATAGGGCGTGGGCTGGTCTGCTCGTTGACGAATGACCTTGATTTCTCTCAGGCACACCGAATTAAACAGTCCGGCTTCGGGTTTATCGAGAGGGTTTCGCCGGACTCGTTAATCTATAGAGCAGATGTCTTTTTTGACGAGTCGGTAGACGATGAGGGGGGAGAAAGGCGCCTGAAAGGGGAAACACTGGATCCCTTTTTAAAAGCCAGAGATTCCTTTTCCTGTGTTTATAGAGGCCACTCCACTACATACAAGACGTATTTTTCCAAGATTATGCGGGTACCTAGCGCGGATTTGCTGACAACTGGACCTGCAAAATAAAAAGTATCCCGTCCGGCCTTGCCTCTTTCGAGGGCCGCTCTCCCTGAGTATTTCCCGACCGCAGCGGCATGGCGAACCTTGCATTTTTGTCCGTGCAAGCCTGACTCGGCCCTTCGATCGCCATCGTTGCAGCCCAAGAGGGGGCGCTTTGAGTGAGGTGATACCGTTACTGTTGATTTTCCCATAATGTGGGATTGATATTTATATATTGAGATTTCCCGTCCCTCGGGTTTATAGTCCATCGCACTCACTGCCAAAAACAAAACAGGTGAAGCGATGCAGGCGCAATTGATCGCGCTCGATTGGGGGACGACCTCATTACGTGCTTACAAACTCGCGGCGGACGGTGTGGTGCTGGAGCAGCGTGCGCTGTCGTCCGGGATCATGCAGTTGCCCAAGACTCCGCGAATCATCCACGGCCGTGAATGCGCCGATGGTTTTGAACTGGCCTTCGACGAAGCCTGTGGTGACTGGCTCGATGCGCAGCCGGATCTGCCGGTAATCGCTTGCGGCATGGTCGGCAGCGCGCAGGGCTGGCGCGAGGCGGCTTACTGCGAGACGCCGGCCGACGTCGCCCATCTCGGAAATTCCCTACAAACCGTTGTCAGTCTTCGCGGTACGCCGGTGCATATCGTCCCGGGCGTGATTCAGCGTTCGCGACTGCCGAATGTAATGCGTGGCGAAGAAACCCAAGTCCTCGGCGTGCTGCAAAGTCTGCCGGCCGAGGCGGGTAGCGATCTGCTGATCGGCCTGCCCGGCAGCCACTCGAAATGGGTGGAAGTGGTCGATGGCCGCATCACCCATTTCGACACCTTCATGACTGGCGAAGTGTTTGCCGTGCTCAGCGAGCACACCATCCTCGGTCGTACCCAACAACCGAGCGCGACCTTCGATGCGCAGGCGTTCGATCGTGGTGTGCAAATCGCGCTGTCAACAGATGCCGAGCTAGGTGTGCTCTCGACCTTGTTCAGCGCCCGTACCCTCGGTCTTACCGGCGAACTGAGCCCGACTGCTCAAGCGGATTATCTCTCCGGCCTGATGATCGGCCATGAGCTGGCCGCGCTCGCCAATGTGCAGCGGTGCCGGCGCAATCAAGCGAATCTTCCAGCGATCGTGCTCATCGGCAATGCGCAATTGTGCACGCGATATCGCCGTGCCCTCGACGCCTGCGGCTTTGCTCAGGTGACGCTGGCCGAGCAGGCCACCGAGCGTGGCCTGTGGCAACTGGCGCGCGCCGCCGGACTGATCGATTCCTCATCCCGTTAACCCTGACTGGAGGCCTGACATGCTCAAGCAAGCACTGGCGCAAAACGGTCTGATCGCGATTCTGCGTGGCCTGCAACCGCAGGAAGCGGCGGCTGTCGGAGAAGTCCTGTATTCCGCCGGATTTCGCGTCATCGAAGTACCGCTCAATTCCCCATCGCCGTACGAAAGTATCCGCATCCTGCGTGATGCGCTGCCCGCCGATTGCCTGATCGGTGCCGGCACGGTGCTCAGCCCTGAGCAGGTCGAGCAGGTCAAAGCGGCTGGCGGACAGGTGATCGTCATGCCGCACAGCGATGCCAAGGTTCTGCGCGCGGCGAAAGCGGCGGGCCTGTACCTGTCGCCGGGCGTGGCCACGCCGACCGAAGCCTTCGCCGCATTGGCCGAGGGCGCGGACATTCTCAAGCTGTTTCCGGCCGAGCAAATGAGCCCGGCGGTCGTCAAGGCCTGGCTCGCGGTGTTGCCAGCCGGCACGGTGCTGGCGCCGGTCGGCGGCATTACGCCGGACAACATGCAGGCCTTTATCGATGCCGGTGTGAAAGGTTTCGGCCTCGGTTCCGGTCTGTTCAAACCGGGCATGACGCCCGAGCAGGTGGCGGTCAATGCCAAGGCCTACGTGGCTGCCTGGAAAGCCCTGCGTTAAGAATTTTTGGGCGCTGTGTGCGCTGCATCTAATAAAAGCTGCATTTACAAAAGAGAGCAGAGATGAAAATCACCAAACTCACGACCTTCATCGTTCCGCCGCGCTGGTGCTTCCTCAAGGTCGAAACCGACGAGGGCGTGACCGGTTGGGGCGAGCCTGTGGTCGAAGGGCGCGCGCATACCGTAGCTGCTGCGGTGGAAGAATTGTCCGACTACCTGATCGGCAAAGACCCACGCAATATCGAAGACATCTGGACCGTGCTCTATCGCGGTGGCTTCTACCGTGGCGGCGCGATTCACATGAGCGCGCTGGCCGGTATCGATCAGGCGTTGTGGGACATCAAGGGCAAGGCCCTCGGCGTGTCGGTCAGCGATCTGCTCGGTGGCCAGGTGCGCGACAAGATTCGTGTCTATTCGTGGATCGGCGGCGACCGTCCGGCCGACACCGCGCGTGCGGCGAAAGAAGCGGTGAGCCGTGGTTTCACGGCGGTGAAAATGAACGGCACCGAAGAACTGCAGTTCCTCGACACCTTCGAGAAAGTCGACCTCGCCCTGGCCAACGTTGCCGCCGTGCGTGATGCGGTGGGGCCGAACGTCGGTATCGGCGTCGACTTCCACGGCCGCGTGCACAAGCCGATGGCCAAGGTGCTGATGAAGGAGCTCGACCCGTACAAACTGATGTTCATCGAAGAACCAGTGCTCAGCGAAAACTACGAAGCGCTGAAAGAACTGGCGCCGCTGACCAGCACGCCGATTGCCCTCGGCGAGCGGCTGTTCTCGCGCTGGGACTTTAAACGGGTGTTGAGCGAAGGCTACGTCGACATTATCCAGCCGGATGCCTCTCACGCTGGCGGCATCACTGAAACCCGCAAGATCGCCAACATGGCCGAAGCCTACGACGTCGCGCTGGCGCTGCATTGCCCACTGGGACCGATCGCCCTGGCGGCGTGTTTGCAACTCGACGCGGCTTGTTACAACGCGTTCATCCAGGAGCAGAGCCTCGGCATCCATTACAACGAGAGCAACGACTTGCTCGACTATGTGAAGGATCCGCGCGTGTTCGACTACGACCAGGGCTTCGTCAAGATCCCGAACGGCCCGGGGCTGGGCATCGAGATCAACGAGGAATACGTGATCGAGCGTGCCGCCGTCGGCCACCGCTGGCGCAACCCGATCTGGCGTCATGCCGATGGCAGCTTTGCCGAGTGGTGAGTCTCTGACTCGCTAGCATCAGATCGTTCCCACGCTCTGCGTGGGAATGCCTCAATGGAC
>NZ_WBRZ01000296.1:0-6390 GCF_008923895.1 Pseudomonas sp. GXM4 | reverse complement strand
ACCGTCACAAAAGAATTCAAGGTCTGCAGGATATACGCCCTCACCCGCCACGGAGCAAAACCCTTACACAATTTCACACAGCAGCTACAAAGCTTCACCGCTAACCTCCCCGTCTGGCCGTAGGATGCGGCCTTCAATATTGGGGGTTTTACATGTCTGGAAAACTGCTGGCCGGGCTCGGCCTGATCGCATTGGCGCTGACGCTGAGCGCTTGTGATTCATCCTCGAACGCCGAAGAGCAGACGCCGCCGGCCACGGTGCGCGTCGAGACGATCAAAACCCAGCCATTGTCGATCAGCAGCGAACTGAGCGGCCGCATCGCCGCGCCACGGATTGCCGAAGTGCGTGCGCGAGTGGCCGGCGTAGTTTTGCAACGCACCTACCGCGAAGGCAGTGACGTGAAAAAAGGCGATGTGCTGTTCCGCATCGACCCGGCACCTTTCAAGGCCGATCTGGACAGTGCCGAAGCCGCGCTGCGCAAAGCCGAGGCCAACGCTTTTCAGGCGAAACTGCAAGAAAAACGCTATGCGCAGTTGATCGAGGACCAGGCCATCAGCGGTCAGGACTACGACAACGCCCGCGCCGCTGCCCGGCAGACCGCCGCTGATGTCTCCGCCAGCAAGGCAGCGCTGGAACGGGCGAAACTGAACCTCGGTTATGCCACCGTGACCGCGCCGATTTCCGGACGTATCGGTCGCGCGTTGGTCACCGAGGGTGCGCTGGTGGGGCAGAACGAAACCACGCCACTGGCGTTGATTCAGCAACTCAACCCGATCCATGCCGACCTGACCCAGTCGACTCGCGAGCTCAACGAACTGCGTCGAGCATTTCGTTCCGGACAGTTGAAGGAAATCGGTCAGGATCAGGTCAAGGCCACGCTGATTCAGGATGACGGCAGCCTGTACCCGCTGCCGGGCAAGCTGCTGTTCAGCGACATCACAGTTGACCCGGGCACCGGCCAGATCATCCTGCGCAGCGAGTTTCCCAACCCGGATCTCGACCTGCTGCCGGGCAGTTTCATCCGTGTACGCCTTGAACAGGCCACCATCCAGAACGGCATCACTGTGCCGCAACGCGCGGTGCAGCGTGACAGCGCGGGCATTGCCCAAGTGCTCACCGTCGACGAGCAGATGCGCGTGGCGCAGCAACCGGTGCAACTGGGTGCGGTGCAGAACAATCGCTGGATCGTCACCGGTGGTCTTAAGCCCGGCGACCGCATCGTCACCGAAGGCCTGCAACACGCCCGTCCCGGGGAAAAGGTACAGATCGACGAAACCCCACTTCCACTTGCCCAGGCCACTGGTCAGTAAGCAGGACGCTCTTATATGCCGCAGTTCTTTATCGACCGCCCGGTGTTTGCCTGGGTGGTCGCCCTGTTCATCCTGTTGGCCGGTGCGCTGGCCATTCCGCAGTTGCCGGTCGCGCAATACCCCGACGTCGCACCGCCGCAGATCGAAATCTATGCCGTCTACCCAGGCGCCTCGGCGCAGACCGTCGATGAGAGCGTGGTCAGCCTGATCGAGGAAGAACTCAACGGCGCCGATCACCTGCTCTATTTCGAATCGCAGAGTAGCCTCGGCAGCGCGACGATCAAAGCCACGTTCCAACCGGGCACCAACCCCGAGCTGGCGCAGGTCGATGTGCAAAACCGCCTCAAGGTCGTCGAGTCGCGCCTGCCGCAAGCGGTCAATCAGCAAGGTTTGCAGGTGGAGAAAGTCTCTTCCGGTTTCCTCTTGCTCATCACTTTGACCTCCAGCGACGGCAAGCTCGATGACGTGGCGCTCAGTGATTATCTGGCGCGCAACGTGATGAACGAGATCAAGCGCCTGGACGGTGTCGGCAAGGCGCAGTTGTATGGTGCCGAGCGGGCGATGCGCGTCTGGATCGACCCGCAGAAGCTCATCGCCTTCAACCTGACGCCAACCGATGTCAACGAAGCCATCGTTGCGCAGAACGCCCAAGTTTCAGCGGGCAGCATCGGTGATTTGCCGTCGCCTTCCACACAGGAAATCACTGCGACGATTCTGGTCAAAGGCCAGCTGTCGACGCCGCAGGAATTTGCCGACATCGTGCTCAAGGCCAACCGCGACGGCTCCACGGTGCGCATCGGTGATGTCGCGCGCGTCGAAATCGGCAGTCAGGAATATCAGTTCGGCACTCGCCTCAACGGCAAGCCGTCCACCGCCGTCGGCGTGCAGCTGTCTCCCGGCGCCAACGCACTGAACACCGCAACGCTGGTGCGGGCGAAGATGGACGAGCTGGCGCGCTACTTCCCGGCCGGCGTGGAGTACAAGATTCCGTACGACACCTCGCCCTTCGTCAAAGTCTCGATCACCAAAGTGATCTACACCCTTGGCGAAGCGATGCTGCTGGTGTTTGCGGTGATGTTCCTGTTCCTGCAGAACGTGCGCTACACGCTGATCCCGACGCTGGTGGTGCCTGTGGCGCTGATGGGCACGTTCGCGACCATGCTGGCGCTGGGCTTCTCGATCAACGTGCTGACCATGTTCGGCATGGTGCTGGCCATCGGCATTCTGGTGGATGACGCCATCGTCGTGGTGGAGAACGTCGAGAGGATCATGGCCACTGAGGGCTTGTCGCCCAAGGAAGCCACGCGCAAGGCAATGACGCAGATTACCGGCGCGATTATCGGCATCACTCTGGTGCTGGTCGCGGTGTTTATTCCGATGGCGTTCATGCAAGGCTCGGTCGGCGTGATCTACCAACAGTTCTCGCTGTCCATGGCGACGTCGATTCTGTTCTCGGCGTTTCTCGCCCTGACGTTGACGCCGGCGTTGTGCGCGACCTTGCTCAAGCCTGTTGCCAAGGGCGAGCATCACGAGAAGTCTGGCTTCTTTGGCTGGTTCAATCGTCGTTTCGAGCAACTGACCGATCGCTATCAGGGTTGGGTCGGCTATGCGCTGAAGCGCACCGGTCGCTACCTGATGATCTACGTCGTCCTGTTGATTGGACTTGGGTTCTGTTTTGCGCGCCTGCCCTCCTCGTTTCTGCCGACCGAGGATCAGGGCTACACCATTACCGATATTCAATTGCCACCCGGCGCAACGAAGAACCGTACTGTACAAGTAGCCGAGCAGCTCGAAGCGCACAACGCCGGTGAGCCGGGAATCAGTGACAGTGTGGTGATCCTGGGTTTCAGTTTCTCCGGTAGCGGGCAGAACGCAGCGCTGGCGTTTTCGACACTCAAGGATTGGTCGGAACGTGGCAGTGACGATACTGCCAGCTCAATCGCCGACCGCGCCAACGCGGCGCTGAGTCAGATCAAGGACGCCATGGCCTTCTCGGTGCTGCCACCGCCGGTGGATGGCCTTGGCACGTCCAGCGGTTTCGAATTCCGCTTGCAGGATCGCGGTGGTCTGGGCCATGCGACGTTGATGCAGGCGCGTACGGAACTGCTCGCCGCCGCCGAGAAAAGTCCGCTATTGATGAACGTACGTGAAAGCGCGCTGGCCGAAGCACCGCAAGTGCAACTGATCGTAGACCGCAAGCAGGCGAATGCCTTAGGCGTTTCGTTTGCCGACATCGGTAATGTGCTGTCCACTGCGGTGGGTTCCAGCTACATCAACGACTTCCCCAATCAGGGGCGCATGCAGCGCGTGGTCGTGCAAGCTGAAGGTGATCAGCGCAGTCAGGTGGACGACTTGCTGAAAATGCACGTGCGCAACAGCGCTGGGAACATGGTGCCGCTGTCCGCATTCGTCCAGGCCAACTGGATTCAAGGCCCGGCGCAGTTGACCCGGTACAACGGTTATCCGGCGATTGCCATCTCCGGCGAACCTTCAGCAGGGCACAGCACTGGCGAAGCGATGGCGGAAATCGAGCGTTTGGTAGCGTTGGGACCGAAAGGTATGGGCCAGGAATGGACCGGTCTGTCGTTGCAGGAACGCCTGTCAGGCAATCAGGCGCCGATGTTGCTCGGTTTGTCGCTACTGGTGGTGTTCCTGTGTCTGGCGGCGCTGTATGAGAGCTGGTCGATTCCGACGTCGGTGCTGCTCGTTGTCCCGCTTGGTGTGCTCGGCGCGGTACTCGCCGTGACAATGCGCGGCATGCCCAACGACGTGTTCTTCAAGGTCGGACTGATCACCATCATTGGTCTGTCGGCGAAAAACGCGATCCTGATCATCGAATTCGCGAAGAGCCTGTATGACGAAGGTCACGACCTGATCGATGCAACGTTGCAGGCTGCTCGCTTGCGCTTGCGGCCGATCGTGATGACCTCGCTGGCGTTCATTCTCGGCGTGGTGCCATTGGCCATCGCCACCGGCGCCAGTTCGGCCAGCCAACAGGCGATCGGCACTGGCGTGATCGGTGGGATGATTACGGCGACGCTGGCGGTGATCTTCGTGCCAGTCTTCTTCGTCGTAGTGATGAAACTCGTACAACGATTCACCAAACCCCACTGATCCAAATGTAGGAGCTGTCGAGTGCAACGAGGCTGCGATCTTTTGATCTTGAAAAGCTAAAGTCGAAAGATCGTCCGATCGCGGCCCGAGCCTTCGGCAGCTCCTACAAAAGCCGGATCGCCTGCGCTATGGTGCACTGACAGTTCACCGACGTGAGTCACCATGCGCTTCCTCGCCCGCACCCACCCTCGCCTCTCCGCCGCCGCTCTGCTCGGCCTCGCCACCGGCCTGTTGGTCCCGGCCGATTCCATCGTCAGCAAAATCCTCATTGGCTGGAACGTCGGTGTCTGGACATACCTGATCCTGATGTTCTGGCTGACCATTCGCGCCAAGGCACCGGACGTGCGACGCATCGCCGAAGTCGAAGACGAGAACGCCGGGCTGGTGCTGTTTGTGGTGTGCATTGCCGCGTTGGCCAGTCTCGCCACCATCACCCTTGAACTGGCCGGAAGCAAAGACCTGGAAACCTCACGCAAACTCATGCACTACGGGCTCACAGCACTGACGGTGACCGGCTCGTGGCTGCTGATAGGAGTGATCTTCTGCGTGCACTACGCAAGGTTGTTTTACACCTGGGACGGCAAGGACCCGGCGCTGCGTTTCGCCGAAGGGCTGACCACTCCCAATTACTGGGACTTCCTGTACTTCTCGTTCACGATTGGCGTTGCAGTTCAAACATCGGACGTAGGCGTAGCGACGCGGGGCATCCGCAAAATCGTACTGGCACAGTCGCTGATCGGTTTTGTGTTCAACACGGCGATCCTGGGTTTTTCCATCAATATTGCCGCGGGTTTGTTCGGCTAGGGAATCACCCGCCCGTCGGTATCTTCGGGCAATCCTGTGATCATTTACTTGACGACAGAATTGTTTCTGGTGTTTCCTGAAACCGGTTTCAGGCTCTGCCTGACCTATAAATCCAATAACAAGGTTTCAGACCGTGAACGACTTCTCCGCCGCCCAGCGCAGCCGTGTGACCATGCTTGATGTTGCCGAACGCGCCGGCGTGTCCAAGGCCAGCGTCTCGCGCTTCATCGGCGATGACCGCGCGCTGCTCTCCGAAGCGATTGCCTTGCGCATTGAACAAGCCATCGGCGAACTCGGTTACCGCCCCAACCAAATGGCCCGTGGTCTGAAACGCGGACGCTCTCGCCTGATCGGCATGCTCGTCGCCGATATCCGCAACCCCTATTCGATTGCCGTGATGCACGGGGTGGAAACCGCCTGCCGTGCGCACGGCTACAGCCTGGTGGTGTGCAACACCGACCGCGATGACGAGCAGGAGCGCCAGCATCTGGCGCTGTTGCGCTCGTACAACATCGAAGGGCTGATCGTGAACACGCTGGGCCATCATCGAGACGAGTTGCACGAGTTGCGTCGCGAGATGCCCCTAGTGCTGGTGGATCGCAAGGTCGACGGGCTTGACAGCGACATGGTCGGGTTGAACAACTCGCAAGCAGTAGAGATGGCGCTCGCGCATCTCGAGCAACGCGGATATCGGGATCTTTTGCTGGTCACCGAACCGTATGACGGCACCAGTTCGCGGATCGAGCGGGTCAGCAGTTTTCAGGCGCAGATTGCTCAGCGCGCGACCCTGACTGGGGCGGTGCTGGAAACCGGTGATGATCTGAACGCGCAACTTCAAAACTTTTTAAACACACCCGGTGATGGCCCGAAAGCGCTGTTTTGCGCCAATGGCGTGGCGGCGTTGGCGGCAACGCATGCGCTGCGCGCGCTGGGCGTGCGTCTATTTGAAGATGTCGGGTTGATTGCCTTGGATGATCTGGATTGGTATCCGTTGGTGGGCAGCGGGATCACCGCGCTGGCACAGCCAACGCAAGAGATAGGCGCGCGGGCGTTTGAGTGTTTGCTCAAGCGCTTGCGCGGAGATGATGAGATGGCGCGGGTGGTGGAGTTTGCGCCGGCGCTGGTTGAGCGTGGGTCGACCCGTGAGGTTGGCGGAGTCGGA
>NZ_WBRZ01000295.1:0-6401 GCF_008923895.1 Pseudomonas sp. GXM4 | reverse complement strand
CGCGGCGCGGTTCAACTGTGAAACAACAAAACCAGCAGCACCACATTCCCCAGCAACGCCACCAACGCCATGGCCCGCCAGACCTTCAACGGCTCCCGCTCCAACAAAGGCCGGGGCCGCACACTCAAACTTTGCCGCTCACCCTGTTCCAGCACCAGCAGCCACTCTTCAGCGGTTTCGAAGCGTTGCTGCGGATCGGCGGCGACGCCGCGTTCCAGACTTTGCGCCAGCCAGTCCGGCAAGTCCGGGCGATAGCGACTGGCACTCACCGGCACGCCGAATCGGGGCCGCTGAAACGCTTCGATCTCGCCATAGGGGAAATGCCCGGTGAGCAGGTAATAGAGAGTGACACCGACAGAATACAAATCCTGTTGTGCACTCGGTGGTTCGCCGCGAAACGCTTCCGGGGCGATGAAACCAGGCGTTCCCGGCAGGGTCGACGGCGCGTCCTCGGACAGTCCCGGGCAATAAGCCAGGCCGAAATCCAGCAGGCGCAGCTCGCCATCATCCCCCAGCAACAGGTTTTCCGGTTTGATGTCGCGATGCAGAATCTGCCGTCGATGCAGCAGCCCGACCGCGCGCAATAGCCGCTCGGCGATGTCCTGCCACTGCACCAGTGGCAACGGGCCGTTGAGTTGAAACATTTCGGCCAGCGTCGTCCCGGCGTATTCGCGCATCACGTAGTACAAATGCTGACGCTGAGTGCAGGCATGGATTTGCGGAAAATGCCGGCCGGCCACGCGCTTGAGAAACCATTCTTCCGACAGCAGCGCCTGCCCGGCTTGCGGATCGTCGGCCAGCCGCGTCGGCAAGGTCTTCAACAGCCAAGGCTGGCCCTGACTATCGAGCACGCGATACAGCAATGATTGCTGGCTTTGGCCGATAATGCCTTGCACCTGCCAGCCTTCAAACGCTTGCCCGGGTTTCAGCGTTGGCGGCAGTGGCCATTGCTGCAATTGCACCAGCGCATCGCCGATACTCGCTTCGCCCAGCGCATCGACGCGCACCAGCAGGGCACTGGCGTTGTCCTGACTGCCGGCCAGATGCGCGGCGTTGACCAGGGTTTGCGCTGCGCTGTGCAGATCCGCTTGATCACGCAGAATCGCGGCGATCGCGGTATCGCCCAGGGTCGACCAGACGCCGTCGCTGAGCAGCACGAAGCTTTCGCCCTCACGCAGTTCGCCGTCGAGGAAATCCAGGACCAAATGCTGATCGAGCCCGAGCGCACGTTTGAGCACGTGTTGCATGCCCGGTTGCTCCCAGACGTGATCCTCGCTGATGCGCTGCAAGCGCTCGGCGTGCCAGCGATAGACCCGGCAATCGCCGACGTGGGCGAGGGTGAAGCGTCGACCGCGCATCACCAGCGCGCTGACTGTGGTCAGCAGCGGTTGCCCACCACCGTTGGCCTGCAGCCAGCGATTTTGCGCGAGCAGCAGGCGATCCAGCGCTTGGGCCACGCTCCAGGTTTCCGGCGTCGCGTAGTAGTCCAGCGCCAGCGCCTGCAAGGTCGAACGCGCGGCGAGGCCGCCATCGGCGCACTGGCTGACGCCGTCGGCGATGGCGAACAGATAACCCTTGCTCACCGCCAGTGCCGGCGCCGGAGTCACCGAACGCAGGGCGTCCTGATTCTCCGCGCGCGGGCCGGTGGCGCTGGCTTCGGCGAAGCTCAGTTGCAGAGCCATTGAGGCCTCAGACCCGCGCCGCCGTCACCGCCGCCGAACCCCAGGTGGTTCTCCAGCGACGCTTGACGCCGTGCAGGCCAAACCACGCCAGCACACCGAGGCTGGCGAACAACCACAGCGCCAGTTGATAACTGCCGGTGCTTTGCTTGATCGCTCCCATGCCGGCCGCGAGGGCGAAGCCGCCGATACCGCCGGCCATGCCGATAAGCCCGGTCATCACGCCGATCTCCAGACGAAAACGCTGCGGCACCAATTGGAAAACCGCACCGTTGCCAGCACCCAAGCCGAGCATGGTGCAGACGAAAAGCGCCAGCGCCGCGTAGGAACTTGGCAGATTGAAGCCCACCGCTGCGATGCAGATGGCTGCGACGGTGTACATCGCCAGCAAAGTGCGGATGCCGCCGAAGCGATCGGCCAGCGCGCCACCCAATGGCCGCATCAGGCTACCGCCGAACACGCAGGCAGCGGTGTAATAGCCGGCGGTCACCGGGCTCAGACCGTATTGATCGTTGAAGTAACCGGGCAGGGCGCTGGCCAGGCCGATGAAGCCGCCGAAGGTGACGCTGTAGAAAAACATGAACCACCAGCTGTCGCGATCACCGAGGGCCTTGAAGTAGTCGGCCATGGCTTTGGGTTTTGGCCGCTGCGGGGCGTTTTTTGCCAACAGGGCGAACAGCACCAAGGTCAAAACCAGCGGGATCAGGGCGAAACCGAAAACATTGCTCCAGCCGAACGCGGCGGCAATCACTGGCGCCAGCAGCGCGGCGAACACGGTGCCGGAGTTGCCCGCACCGGCGATGCCCATGGCTTTGCCTTGGTGCTCTGGCGGGTACCATTGTGAGGCCAGCGGCAGCGCCACGGCGAACGACGCGCCGGCCATGCCGAGGAACAGTCCGAGGATCAGCGCCTGTTCATAACTGTGGATGCCGAGTTTCCAGGCGCCGAACAGCGCGCAGATGACGATGACCTGGCCGATCAGTCCGGCGGTCTTCGGCGACAAGCGATCAGCGAGCATGCCCATGGCGAAGCGCAACACCGCGCCGGCGAGAATCGGCGTGGCGACGACGAGGCCGCGTTGCTGGGTGGTCAGGTGCAGGTCGGCGGCAATCTGCACCGCCAGCGGGCCGAGCAGGTACCAGACCATGAAGCTCAGGTCGAAATACAGGAAGGCCGCGAACAGGGTCGGGGTATGGCCGGATTTCCAGAAGCTTGAATTCATCGCGCACCTCGGCTGAAAAGATTCTCGAAAGGAGTCATGCACAGCAGGTGGAGCGCCTCACGGCCGCACCACCGGCCCCGCTCTATGGGGCCAAAACGCAAAAACGCCGCTACCTGATTCGCCGAGGGGCGAACGGGGTGAGCGACGTCTTTGTCGTAGGTGGGGCAACCGCCGTTGGTTACCTGTGCGGTTTACTTAGCGAGATTTGTGCCAACAGCTGAAAAGCAAAAGCCCCTCACCCTAGCCCTCTCCCAGAGGGAGAGGGAACCGAGCGGGGGATGGCCGAATCATTTGCCGATCTGAACGATTTCGAGTGAATCCATAATCGACTCGGTCGTTCAGGTCGGCGGACAGCGCCAGACAACGCGGTCGGTCCCCTCTCCCTCCGGGAGAGGGCTAGGGTGAGGGGCTCTTGATTTGCAGCGAAAACTTCAGCCCAGCAACTCACTCATGGCAATGATCTGCTCCGCCACCTGAATCAGCTTCTGCTGGCGGCTCATGGCCTGGCGGCGCATCAGCGTATAGGCCTCTTCCTCGTTGCAGTCCTTCATCTTCATCAGCAAACCCTTGGCCAGTTCGATGCGCTTGCGCTCGGCCAGTTGCTGGTCACGGGCCTGCAATTGCGCGCGCAGGGCCTGGTCACTCTCGAAGCGCGCCATCGCCACGTCGAGAATCGGCTGCAACCGTTGTGCGTGAATGCCTTCGACGATGTAGGCACTGACCCCGGACTTGATCGCCTGACGCATCACCCCCGGGTCATGTTCGTCGGTAAACATCACGATCGGCCGGGGCTGGTCGCGGCTGACCAGCACCACTTGCTCCATGACATCGCGGCTCGGTGACTCGGTATCGATCAGGATCACGTCCGGGCGCACCGTTTCGACGCGCGCCGGCAGGTCGATGGTCAGGCCGGACTCGTCGATTACCTCGAAGCCGGCCTCGGTCAGCGCCGCTTTCAGGCGTCCGACTTTTTTCGCGGTGTCGTTGATCAGCAGAATGCGCAACATGTTCGCGGTCTCCTGTCAGCGCTGGGCGAGAAGCGGGGCGGCGTCGCTCAGGGCATGCAGCTTGAAACTGCGCGCGTAGCCCGCCGGATCGCTGCCGTCCCAGACCTTGCCGTCGAGCAACTGGCTGCTGCGCAGGTCGGCGTGCGAAGCCGCAATACCGACAGCGCTCGCTGCCTCGCGGTACAGATCCAGACGCTGAACCTGGCGGGCGACGGCCAGATAATCCGGATCCTCGCGCAATAGACCCCAGCGACGGAACTGGGTCATGAACCACATGCCGTCGGAAAGGTAGGGCAGATTGACCTCGCCATCGCCATGAAAACGCAGCGCATGCGGATCCTGCCAGCGATTACCGAGGCCATCGGCGTAGTCACCCATAAAACGCGGCTCGATGCACGCGGCGGGGGTGTCGAGGTACTCCGCAGCGCTGAGCAATTGCGCGGTGCTGCGGCGGTTTTCCGGGCTTTCTTCGATGAAGCGGCTGGCCTCAAGAATGGCCATGACCAGCGCCCGCGCGGTGTTGGGATATTGCTCGACGAATTCGCGGGTGCAGCCGAGGACTTTTTCCGGGTGGTCGGGCCAGATGCTTTGGCTGGTCGCCAGGGTGAAGCCGAGATTCTGCTGCACGGCGCTGGCCGCCCACGGTTCGCCGACGCAAAAACCGTCGATGCGCCCGGCTTGCAGGTGCGCGACCATTTGCGGCGGCGGCACGACCACGCTGTCGACGTCCTGCAACGGATGAATGCCCTGGCTCGCCAGCCAGTAATAAAGCCACATCGCGTGAGTGCCGGTGGGAAAAGTCTGGGCGAAGGTCAGTTTTGCGCGGCTTTGGTGCACATGCCGATCGAGCGCTTCAGGACTGTTCACGCCAGCCTGTTGCAAACCATGGGACAGGTTCAGGCTCTGGCCATTCTGGTTCAGGCCCATCAGCACCGCCATGTCGGTCGGGGCGACGCCGCCGATGCCCAGGTGCACCGCATAAATCAGCCCGTACAGGCTGTGCGCGGCATCCAGTTCGCCGCTGACCAGTTTGTCGCGCAGGTTGGCCCATGACGCCTGACGCTTGAGGTTCAGGGTCAGGCCGTAGGGCTGGGCGAAGCCCTGGGTGGCGGCGACCACCACCGAGGCGCAGTCGCTCAGCGCCATGAAGCCTAGATCGATCGCGCTCTTTTCCGGCGCATCGCTGCCATTGACCCAGGCCAGAGGCCCCAAGGACGTTTCGTTCATACGCTACCTCAAAAAAAACGTCGTCCCGGATTCTGCGCAGGCAAAACCCGGGGACGACGCCATTGTCCTGGCCTGCGCGCCGTCATTGGTCGGCAGACTGATGAGCGGGGTGGTGCAAGGCATATGCCAGTCGCCTGATTCGCGCAGGCGCCTCGCGCCGGGGGACGATGCCCGGCTATAATCGCCGCCTCTTTTCGCCGCCCGAGTCATTGCCGCCCATGTACACCCTGGCCCGTCAGCTGTTGTTCAAACTTTCCCCGGAAACCTCCCACGATCTGTCGCTGGATCTGATCGGCGCGGGTGGACGTTTGGGCCTCAATGGCTTGCTGTGCAAGGCGCCGGCGAAAATGCCGGTGACCGTCATGGGGCTGGAGTTCCCGAACCCGGTCGGGCTGGCGGCAGGTCTGGACAAGAACGGCGCGGCTATCGATGGCTTTGCGCAACTGGGTTTCGGTTTTGTCGAAATCGGCACCGTGACCCCGCGTCCGCAGCCGGGTAACCCGAAACCACGGATCTTCCGCCTGCCGGAAGCCGAGGCGATCATCAACCGCATGGGTTTCAACAACCTCGGTGTGGACAACCTGCTGGCGCGGGTAGCTGCGGCAAAATACCAGGGCGTGCTGGGGATCAATATCGGCAAGAACTTCGATACCCCGGTCGAGCGTGCGGTCGACGATTACCTGATCTGCCTGGACAAGGTTTACGCCCACGCCAGCTACGTCACCGTCAACGTCAGCTCGCCAAACACCCCGGGCCTGCGCAGCCTGCAGTTCGGTGATTCGCTCAAGCAATTGCTCGCTGATCTGGCCACCCGTCGCGCCGAACTGGCCCTGCGTCACGGCAAGCATGTGCCGCTGGCGATCAAGATCGCGCCGGACATGACCGACGAAGAAACTGCGCAGGTTGCCCAGGCGTTGATCGAAACCGGCATGGACGCGGTCATCGCCACCAATACGACTTTGAGCCGTGTCGGTGTTGAAGGCATGGAGCATGGCGACGAGGCGGGCGGTCTGTCGGGTGCGCCGGTGCGTGAGAAGAGCACCCATACCGTGAAAGTGCTGGCGGGCGAATTGGCCGGGCGTTTGCCGATCATTGCCGCTGGCGGCATTACCGAAGGCAAGCACGCGGCGGAGAAGATCACGGCCGGTGCAAGCCTGGTGCAGATCTATTCGGGCTTCATCTACAAAGGCCCCGCGCTGATTCGCGAATCGGTGGATGCGATCGCCGCGTTTCGCTAAGGATTGCGGAGGCCTTGTGGGGTCCTTT
>NZ_WBRZ01000294.1:0-6406 GCF_008923895.1 Pseudomonas sp. GXM4 | reverse complement strand
TCGCAGCCTTCGGCAGCTCCTACATGGCTTCAGTCCACCAGGGTACAGGCCATCACCACCGCATCCTCACGCCCACCCACCGCCGGATAATAATCACGACGCCGGCCAATCTCGTTGAAGCCATAACGCTCATACAACCTGAACGCAGCCGTGTTGCTGTCGCGCACTTCGAGAAAGCACTCCCGCGCTTCAGCCGCGTACGCTCGCGACATCAGATGCTCGAGCAACGTCAGGCCCAACCCGCGCCCCTGATTTTCCGGCTTGACGGTGATATTGAGCAGATGCGCCTCATCAAGAATGATCTGCACCACACCGTGGCCCACCTGCTGCTGCCCTTCGAACATCAGCCAGATCTGGTATTTGCCCAGGCCATCGAGAAAAATCCCCCGGGTCCACGGATGGCTGTACGCGGCGTATTCGATCTTCAACACAGCGTCCAGATCCGCCTCGGTCATCGGGCGAAAGGTTACAGCCTCACTCATCGGATTGTTTCCAGCGCGCCATCAGCCGACGCATGGCTTGCCACACAGCGGCCTTGCGCTGTGGCTCTTCCATTAACAGTTCCAGACCGGGAATCGCCCAGGCCAGGCCCA
Source organism: Pseudomonas sp. GXM4 (assembly GCF_008923895.1). Taxonomy (NCBI): domain Bacteria; kingdom Pseudomonadati; phylum Pseudomonadota; class Gammaproteobacteria; order Pseudomonadales; family Pseudomonadaceae; genus Pseudomonas; species Pseudomonas sp. GXM4. Next base: position 5,813 of record NZ_WBRZ01000294.1, on the reverse strand, counting down.
GACCTTCGATCTGCAATTCACGATTGAACGCTTCGGCGTCCGCTTCCCCGGCAAACTTCACCGCTGGCAGGCCGATCAGCCACAGACAGGCGCAGGGCGCCGCTTCCATCTGCACCGAGAGGAAGCCTTGCACGAAGTCGCGCGCCGCTTCCGGGCCTTGATCCAGCGTGCCGCGATTGAGCCAAGGCCAGCGCACCGGTTCGCCGACGATCTGCGGCGCATCCGGCAAACCGGCGGCGCGCAGCATATCCTTGAGCAGCAGGTAGGCCGGATCGCGACTCTGAAACGCTTCGCCTGTGGGTAACTCGACCAGCAGCAGGCAGCGCCCGGCGCGCAGCAGTTGCAGGGCGAAACGCGGCGGCGGCACTGGCGCAGGCTTGACCACCACCGGCGTGTCGTCGACTTCTTCCACCGGTTTGGCGCCGTTGCGGGTACTGGCCAGCGACGGACGCGGCACCTCGATTTTCGGCCGCTCGACCTGACGCGCGGCAGGCTGCGCCGGTGCTTCAGCCAGAGGCGCCGGAACGACCGGCACCTCAAGCTCAGGCTCGGGCATCTCCAACAGCTCGGGCCGCGACGGTGCGGCGAAAGGCAGTTCGGTGCGCGGCAGCCAGTTGACCACCTGCATGGCGTTCAAATAGGCGCGGCGGCGGGACTCGATAAGCAAAGGTCGGCCACTTGTGGATAACGAAAAGTGCGCTGATTCTACCGCCCTTCGCACAAGATCGCTCGCTGTTGATTCGATACCCCGCGCTGCGCTGCGCCGCTGCCCTTTGGGCAAAGAATGCGACAGCCCGTCCCGAGAGTGAATCGCCGCGCCTGTGATGCAGTACAATCGCCGCTTTTAATCGCCAACCAGCCGGCCATTCCGATGATCGAACCCAAGCGCGTCTTGCGCGCCCTCGCTGAACACTGGGCACTTCTGGAGCCACTGTGCGAGCACTTCGACCAAGGCACCCTGAGCCTCAACGAACTGCGCACGCAACTGGCCGCCCAACAACTCGACAGCACGCCGCAGGACATCACCAGCCTGCTCGACGTGTGGATTCGCCTCGATATTCTGGTTCCGGTGGCGAAAAGCCCGAACCGTTTCGAGCTCAACGCGCAGATCCACGACTTCCTCGCCTACCTGCGCCGCGAACACCGCCTCGGTCTGTGCCTGGAAATCGAAGCCTATTTGCGTCACCTGGAGCGTCTGGCCGGTTATATCCAGGACGCTTTCGACGTTCGTGACGGCAACGATCTGGCGCGCCAGCTGCGCTTGCTCGACATGCGCGTGCGCGACGTACTGAAGAAACTCGACAACGATGAACAGGCCCTGGTGGCAGTCGCCGAACGGGCGAAGACCAGCGACCGGCAGATTCCGCTGCGTCAGCGTTACGCCGAAGTACTGGCGACGTGGGACGAATACGTCGAGCCGATGATCGATCTGGTCAACGCCGACGGTGCCTTCGAGCAAGGCGTGCGCAAGGTCGAAACGGTGCTACTGAAGATGCTCAGCGAACAGCAGCGTCTCGGCCATCTGGTCGATGACGACATGCTCCTGCGCACCCACGCGCGCATCCTCGAAATGCAGACCAGCGCGCAATTGACCCTGCGCCATGCCCGCGAACTGCTGCTGCCGTTGCGTGAAGAAGCGCGTCGGCATAACGCCGTGACCCGTGGCGCCGCACTGGCGCTGGCGGCGATCCGGCGTAAAGGCATCGACGCCGTGCCGCAAGCGGCGATGCCGCTGTTCACCCGCCCACAGAGCACTTTCCTAGGCAGCGCCAGTCAGGTCGAAGCCTACGTTTATGCGCTGGCGCGTTTCGAGCCGAAACCGGCGCGCTTCCCCAAGGCGCACAAAACCCAGAAGGCGGGCGACGCTCCACGTGCACCGCGCACCGTGCGCGAGATGGTCGATCGTTGCGAAGAATCGCTGCCGATGCCGGATCTGATGACCTGGCTGCTGGAGCAGGAACCGGACGGCGCCACCGACGAGTTGCTTTACTGGTTCTCGCGCCTGTCGCGGGAAAAACGCTTCAAGCGCGAGCGTCTGGAACGCCGCGAATACCACACTCACGAGCACCAGGTCAGCCTGCGCTCCTTCGCCCTGCTCTCGGCCAGCGACACCGCCGCCGAGGATTCTGCGAGCATCCCAAATGCATCTTGATCTTTCCGAACTGTCGCAACTGGCGCCGATCTTCCGCGAGTTGTTCAAGGGTTACCACGTCAGCCGTCGTGATCCCGAGCTGTACGCACAACTGTCGAATTTCCAGGACCAGTACCGCACGCTGTTCAAGGCGTTGGGCTTTGAACTGGTCTGCGACACCCGTGGTTTCTACTACTTCGTGCCGGACATGGCCGCCGCAGCGGTGAACAAGACCGCCCAGCGTCTGGCGCTGTTCACCTTCATCCTCGTCGAGCACCTGGCCGATCAGGGCCGCGACCCGATCGCCGTGCTCGACGGCGGCAGCCTCGGCCGGGAAGAATTGCCGTCGCTGCTGGACAAGTATCGCGACCTGTTCATCCAGGCCGAAGTGCAGACCGTCGAAGAACTCGAAGAAAAAATCATGCGCCGCATGACTCAGCTCGGTTTCGCCGGCGAAGAAAACGGTGTCTACCGCTTCCTGCCGCCGATGCACCGTTTCCTCGACGTGTGCCTGTCGGTACAACAGGACCGCGACCTGGCAGCCAGCGTCCACAGCGTTCTGCCGCTGCCGGCGCCGGTGCTGATCGACGAAGAAGCTGAAGCAAAATTCCTCGAAACCGACGATCCGCTCGATCTTTCCGAATTTGAAGAAGAAAGCGAAGAAGACGCACTGGCCCGCGCCATTGCCGAAGAACAGGAGTCCGATGCATGAGCCAGGAACGCTACGGCATCCGCCGCTTTGCCCTTTTGAACACCGCCGGTTACAGCCTCGGTCTGTTCCCGCTGGAAGAACCGTTGTCGGTTTACGGCGCGAACAACCTCGGGAAATCAGCGTCGATCAACGCCTTGCAGTTCCCGATTCTGGCGCGCATGTCGGACATGAGTTTCGGCAAGTACAGCCTCGAACAATCGCGGCGCTTCTACTTCGCCTCCGACACCAGTTACATCCTCGTTGAAGTCAACCTGCCCCACGGCCCCCACGTGATCGGCGTGGTCGGTCGCGGCCCGGGCGGCGGTTTCGGGCACCAGTTCTTCGCCTACGCCGGTAAGCTCGACCTGGCGCATTACCAAAAAAACGACACCTGCCTGCGCCAGAAAGAACTGTTCAGCAATCTCGAAAAAGAAGGCCTGAAAGCCTACGAACTCAAGCCGGATGAACTGCGCCGCTTGCTGGTTGGCGGCCACACGTCAATCCCGCTCGACCTGACCCTGATCCCGCTGCGCTCCACCAGCGAGCAGAGCCTGAAGACATTCCGCGCGTTGTTCATCAACCTGCTGCACATGCGCGAAATCACCGCGGCCAAGCTCAAGCAACTGTTCCTCGATGCTTTCGAGCACAGCCTGCGTTCGGGCAGCGTCGATTACATCGCCGCGTGCGAAGAAGCCTTCCGCGACGTGCGGCGCATGGAGCAGGACTACAACTCGCTGGTCGCCGCCGGCCCGTTGGTTGAAGCGCTGGCCAACGGCGTGAAACAGCGCGACGTGCTGCGCGGCAAACTGCATCGCCTGTCGCCGCTGCTCGACTCCTTGCTCGGCACCTGGTCGGACTACGCCACGGCGCGCAAGGAAGAACTGACCATTCAGGCCGAGCACTACCGTCGCGAGCAGGACGATCTGCAGAACGATCAACGCGGTGGTACTCAGGAACTGATGCGTCTGGAACGGGAAATTTCCGGTATTCAGCGCTGGCTCGGCGAGTTGTCGGTGCTGAAGAACCGCTTCGCCCTGGTCGATGACGTCAAAGTGCTCGAGCAACAATTGCTCGCGGCCAAGGATGCACACGACGAACTGGCCGGTGCCTTGGCGCAGTCGCGTCAGTTCAGCGCCGAAGATCTCGAAGAGCGTCTGCGCGATCTGGAAAAACGCCTGAAGTCGGTGAAGCAACAACTCGATCACGCCGACAACAACAGCTACGCCCGCCTGCGCGAAGAGTTCTCGCAACAGGACGTCGAGCGCCTGATGCGTCTGTTCAACAGCGCGCTGTTCAGCCTGCCGCTGGGCGAACACGGCATCACCCTCGACGAGAACGGTGAGTGGGTGAAATCCGTGGAGCTGATTCTTGATGGCTTCAAGGGCGAGCGCTTCGAAGTGCCGGGCCTGTCGATCGACATCTCGCACATTGAGCCGCCGGCCTTGCAGGCTCTGGCTGACCGCGCCGCGTTGCGCGATCAGAAAGAGCGTCTGGAAAAAGAGCTCAAGCAACTGAAAACCCAGCAGGCCGTGGCCGCCGACCGCGCCGCGAGCAAGACCCAGACCGAAGCGCTGTACCAGCAGGTGCTGGACGCGCAGAAGGCGCTGGAAGATTTCCGTCGCACCCAGACGCTGAGCGCCGAAGAAAGCGACAAGCTCGAGCAACTGGCGCAGATGGAAGCCGCGCAGGATGAGCTCAAGCGCTCCAGCGATGCGTTCACCGAGCGCGTCCAGCAACTGTCGGCCAAGCTGCAACTGGTCGGCCGTCAGATCGCCGACATGGAAGCCAAGCAACGCACGCTCGACGATGCGCTGCGTCGTCGTCAGTTGCTGCCAGCGGATCTGCCGTTCGGCACGCCGTTCATGGATCCTGTCGACGATTCGATGGACAACCTGCTGCCGCTGCTCAACGACTATCAGGACAGCTGGCAGGGTCTGCTGCGTGCCGATGGGCAGATCGAGGCGCTGTATGCGCAGGTCCGTCTCAAAGGCGTGGCCAAGTTCGACAGCGAAGACGACATGGAGCGGCGTCTGTCGCTGCTGATCAACGCTTACGCACACCGCACCGATGAAGCGCTGACCTTGGGCAAGGCGCGGCGCGCGGCGGTCACCGATATCGCCCGCACCCTGCGCAACATCCGCAGCGACTACGACAGCCTCGAGCATCAACTGGCGCTGTTCAACCGCGAGATCAACAAGCGCCAGGTCTCCAACCTGCAGAGCTTCCGCATCGTCCTCGCACCGAACAAGGAAGCGCTCAAGCACATCGACCAGATCATCCACAGCGCCGGGCAATATGAGGAAGGCGAAACCCTGTCGGTGTTCGACCTCAGCCAGAGCGCCGAGCAGGACAACAAGAACGAAGAGGCCAAGGAATATCTGGCGCGGCTGGTGGCAGCGAACCACAACCAGCTCGGCCTCAAGGATTTGTTCGAACTGGCTTTCGAGATCACCAAGGTCAATGGTCAACCAGTCATCCACACCGACATCGACGGCGCGGCCTCCAACGGCACGACCATGACCATCAAGGCGCTGACCAACATGTACTTGTTGCTGCACTTGATGGATCGCGACCTGGCCGGCCGCGTGCGTCTGCCGTACTACCTCGACGAGGCGGCGGACATCGATGAGAAGAACCAGGCGGCGCTGCTGGAAACCAGTCTGCAACTGGGCTTCGTGCCGATTCTCGCAAGTGTGAAGCCGCAGGTCTGCGCCAGTGTCGCAATCGACCTGGAAGGCGGCAGCGGCCCGGCCGGGATCTACATCGATGAAGCGGACTGGAAGTACATCCGCCGCCATGATGTGGTCAAGGCCACGCTGAATGTGCAGGCCGATGAGCCGGAGCTGGATGCGGTTTGATCGGCTTTAGCTGAAGGCATAAAAAGGGCCGCGATCTGCTGGGATCGCGGCCCTTTTTTATCGCCTGGGATTTGGGTTGAATCAGAGGGCCTCTTCGCGAGCAAGCTCGCTCCCACATAGAAAGGCATACAAA
>NZ_WBRZ01000293.1:0-6410 GCF_008923895.1 Pseudomonas sp. GXM4 | reverse complement strand
TACGCATCCCGCGCCCGCTCACCAGCAACCGCGCACAGCCGAGATACAGCACCACGGTCGCCACCAGCATGAAGGTGATGGCGATGCCGATACGGATATCCGAGACACCAAGGATGCCGTAGCGGAAGGCGTTGACCATGTGCAGCACCGGGTTGGCCAGCGACACGGTCTGCCAGAACGGTGGCAGCAAAGTGATCGAGTAGAACACGCCGCCCAGGTAAGTCAGCGGGGTCAGCACAAAGGTCGGAATGATCGAAATATCATCGAAGTTGCGCGCAAACACCGCGTTGATGAAGCCCAGCAGCGAGAAGATTGTCGCGGTCAGCACTACCACCAGAATGGTCACGCCGAGGTGATGCACCTGCAAATCTGTGAAGAACAGCGACAGGATCGTCACGATCAGACCCACTGCCAGACCGCGCAATACACCACCAATGGTGAAGCCGATCAGGATCGTGTGCGGTGACACCGGCGACACCATCAGCTCTTCGATCGAGCGCTGGAACTTGCTGCCGAAGAAGCTCGAGACCACGTTGCCGTAGGAGTTGGTGATCACCGACATCATGATCAGACCCGGCACGATGTACTCCATGTAGGTGAAGCCACCCATGTCGCCGATCTGCCGGCCGATCAGGTTGCCGAAGATCACGAAGTACAGAACCATGGTGATCGCCGGCGGCAGCAGGGTCTGCGGCCAGATCCGCATGAAGCGTTTGACCTCGCGGTAGACGATGGTTTGCAGGGCGACGAGGTTGGGACCGAACTCGGAACTCATACCGCCACCTTCGACAGATTTTTCTCCACCAGGGACACGAACAACTCCTCGAGGCGATTGGTTTTGTTACGCAGGCTCAGCACTTCGATGTTCTGCTGCGCCAGCTGGGTGAACAGCGCCGTGATGCCCATGGATTTGTCGACCTGGACTTCAAGGGTATGGCCGTCGAGCAATCGGGCCGGGTAGCCGAGCAATTGCGGCGCCGCGCTCAAGTCGTTCTTCAGATCAAGCAGAAAGGTCTCCACATGCAACTGGCCCAGCAACTGTTTCATGCTGGTGTTTTCGACGATGGTGCCGTGGTCGATGATGCCGATGTTGCGGCACAGCTGCTCGGCCTCTTCCAGATAATGCGTGGTCAGGATGATGGTGATGCCTTTCTGGTTCAGTTCGGTGAGGAAGGTCCACATCGAACGGCGCAGTTCGATATCGACGCCCGCAGTCGGCTCATCGAGGATCAGCAGGCGCGGTTCATGCACCAGCGCACGGGCAATCATCAGACGCCGTTTCATGCCGCCGGACAGCGAACGCGAAGGCACATCGCGCTTGTCCCACAGGCCGAGCTGGGTCAGGTACTGCTCGGCGCGTTCCTTGGCGACTTTCGCCGGAATGCCGTAGTAACCGGCCTGGGTCACGACGATGTCGAAGGTCTTTTCGAACTGGTTGAAGTTGAATTCCTGCGGCACCACGCCGATCGAGCGCTTGAGCGCCGCCGGGTTCTTGTCCAGGTCATTGCCGAAAATATTCACGGTGCCGCTGGTCTTGTTGACCAGGGTCGAGAGGATGCCGATGGTGGTGGATTTGCCGGCGCCGTTGGGGCCGAGCAAGGCGAAAAAGTCACCTTCGGCGACGTCCAGATCGATACCACTCAAGGCCTGGAACCCGTTGCCGTAGGTTTTGGTTAGCTGCCGGATGGACAGAGCGGAACTCATATCGGATTTACGCACCAAGAAGGAAGGAAAGAAGTAAATAAGGGCGGGCGGCGAGGGAAACAACCGCAGCGCAAGTTCGCAATGGTGCTTGCCGCCGCCGCACAAGTACAGTCAAGTGTGTCGATAGTAATTATCAAGTCAACGCGGTCATGACCGCTTTCTGATAGGCCGGACGCTGTTTCAAGCGTTCATACCAGGCTTGCAGATGCGGTTGCGGCGCGCGCTCGATGGGCATTTCGAACCACGCGTAAATGAAGCTGCCCAGCGGGATGTCGCCCATGCCGATGTCATTGCCGGAGAGATAAGGCTGGCTGATCAAGGCATGGTCGGCCATGTTCAGCAATTCATCGCATTCCTTGATCGCGGCGTTGATCGCCTTCCAGTCCTGCTTCTCGGCAGGCGTACGCAGCACACCCCAGAACACCGTGCGAAACGGCCCGGCGAAACTGGAAGTGGTCCAGTCCATCCACTTGTCCGCTGCGGCGCGGGCTTGCGCATCTGCCGGATACCAGGCGCTGTCCGGGGCGTGTTTGGCCAGCAGATAGCGCACGATGGCGTTGGATTCCCACAGCACGAAACCGTCATCCTCGATCACCGGCACCCGGCCATTCGGGTTCATCGCGCGGTACTCGGGCGTGTCGACCACACCGAACGCGCCGCCGGCATCGATGGCCTCGTACGCCAGGCCCAGCTCTTCGGCAGCCCACAAGGGCTTTCTGACGTTCGATGAATTTTTCCGTCCCCAGATCTTCAGCATGACCGCCTCTTTGCAAGTGAGTGGACGGCCAGCATACGCCGGATCAGGTGCGACTCAAATCGGCCTGCATATCGCCCAGCAGCACCGGCAGTTGCTCACTGAACAGATGCGGATAGCACTTTTGCAGGTGCTCGAAGAAGAAGGTTTCCGGCACGTCGGTGAACTGGCCGTGATCGAGCAGATACTCCATCAACTGTGCGCCGTCACGGTTGAACGGGTGGAAAACGCTATCGTTGACCCCGTCGAATTCCAGCGCTGCGACGTTGAACAACTCGCACAGTTGCTGGTTGAACGCTGGCGTCGCCTTGACCCAGCGGCCGTCGAGAAACAGCTCGGTGTAGCCATGCATGGCAAACACATCGCTTTTCAGCAACTCGAGCAGACGTGGCGTCGACAAATGATTGCGCACATCGGCCAGACCGATGCGCGCCGGGATCCCGCAATGCCGCGCACAACCGGCGAGCAGCGTGGCTTTCGGCACGCAGTAACTCTCCCCTGCTGCGAGTGCGTAACTGCCGCGCAGGGTTTGCGGATCACGGCTGAAGGTGTACGGGTTGTAGCGCACCGCCTCGCGCACGGCGTAATACAGACTCATCGCCTGCTCACGCGGATCATTACTGGCACCGCGATGCTGCTCGGCGAACTCCACCACCGCCGGGTGGTCACTATCGATGAAGCGGCCGGGGCTCAGATACTCGTGCATGACGGCAATCTCCTGGATGAGTCACGAGTCTAGCGACAGCTTGAGCACAGAGATAACGACGTTTCGGCCAAACCTGAAAGCAAAGCTGCGCAGCAACGAACGATTTCCCACACGTGTTGCCCACCGAACCTACGAAAACCATCCGGGGTTTCCCACGATTTCAATCACCAAGCTCTGACCACCCTTATTTGCAGATGCCGTCTAAGCTCTGGAGGGTCGATTTGCTTTGGTTCACGGAGGACTGAATATGCTGTTGTTGTGGATACTGGTTTTGATCGTCGGCGTGGCGTATCTCGCCCATCGACGCATCGCCCCGCTGCCCGCGTTGGGCATCGTTGCGGCCTATCTGGTCGCCATGGGGTTTTTCAGTCACGCGCCGGGCTGGCTGCTGTTTGTCTTCTGGGTCCTGTTGGCGGTGGTCGCCGCGCCATTGTTGCTGCCTGACCTGCGCCGCAAGCATTTCACCGCGCCGCTGTTCAACTGGTTCCAGAAAACCCTGCCGCCCATGTCGCAGACCGAACGCGACGCGATCGATGCCGGCACCGTGTGGTGGGACGGCGAGCTGTTCAGCGGCCGTCCGGACTGGGACAAATTGCTGTCCTATCCCAAGGTGCAACTGACTGAAGAAGAACAGGCTTTCATCGATGGCCCGACCGAAGAACTCTGCGCGATGGTCAGCGACTGGCAGATCGGCCAGTCCATGGACCTGCCGCCCGAGGCCTGGACGCACATCAAGGAACATGGCTTTTTCGCCCTGATCATTCCCAAGGAATACGGCGGCAAAGGCTTCTCGGCCTACGCTCACTCACAAGTGGCAATGAAACTGGCGACGCGCAGTGGCGACCTCGCCTCCACCGTGATGGTCCCGAACTCCCTCGGCCCTGCCGAACTATTGCTGCATTACGGCACCGACGAACAACGTAATCACTACCTGCCGCGACTGGCCCGTGGCGACGATATTCCGTGCTTCGCCCTCACCGGCCCGCTGGCCGGTTCCGATGCCGGCGCGATGCCCGACACCGGGATCATCTGCAAAGGCCAGTGGGAAGGACAGGAAGTTATCGGCCTGCGCCTGAACTGGGAAAAGCGCTACATCACGCTCGGCCCGGTCGCGACTCTGCTTGGCCTGGCATTCAAGGCTTATGACCCGGATCACCTGCTCGGTGAGGAAGAGGACCTCGGCATCAGTCTGGCGCTGATCCCGACCGATACTGCAGGTGTGGAAATCGGTCGTCGGCACCTGCCGCTGGGCGCCGCGTTCATGAACGGCCCGAACTCCGGCAAGGACGTGTTCATTCCTCTGGACTACCTCATCGGTGGTCAGGAAATGCTCGGCAAGGGCTGGATGATGCTGATGAACTGCCTGTCCGTCGGGCGTTCGATCTCGCTGCCAGCCGTGGGCACCGGCGCGGCCAAGTTCACCAGTCTGGTCACTGGTCAGTACGCGCAGATTCGTGAGCAATTCAACGTACCGTTGTCCGCTTTCGAAGGCATCCAGGAAGCCATGGCGCGCATCGGCGGTAACGCGTGGATGATGGACGCCGCCCGCATGCTCACCGCCAACGCGGTGGACCTGGGTGAAAAACCATCGGTGCTGTCGGCGATCCTCAAATATCACCTCACCGAACGCGGTCGCGAATGCATCAGCCACGCCATGGATGTGCATGGTGGTAAAGCGATCATCATGGGGCCGAACAACTACCTGGGCCGCAGCTGGAACGGCGCGCCGATCTTCATCACCGTCGAAGGCGCGAACATCCTGTCGCGCAACCTGATGATCTTCGGTCAGGGCGCGATCCGCTGCCATCCATTCGTGCTCAAGGAAATGGCCCTGGCTGGTCGCGAGGACAAGGATCAGGCGCTCAAGGAATTCGACGGCCTGTTGCTCAAGCACATCGGTTTTGCCGTCAGCAATGCCGCCAGCACACTGGTGCTGAACCTAGGTCTTGGTCACTTCGAACATGCGCCGGGCGACAGGATCAGTCAGGGCTACTTCCGCGCGCTGAACCGTCAGGCCGCCGCATTCGCCATGCTCGCCGACTTCAGCATGATGCTCCTGGGCGGCGAATTGAAACGCCGCGAACGCCTGTCGGCGCGCCTCGGCGATGTACTGAGCAACCTGTATCTGGCCTCCGCCGCGCTCAAGCGCTATCACGACCTGGATTCGCCGGCGTACATGGAGCCGCTGTTCCGCTGGGCCATGGAAGAAAGCCTCGGCCAGTCGGAGCGTGCGCTGGATGAACTGCTGAGCAACTTCCCGAACAAAGTCTTCGGCTGCCTGCTGCGGGTCATCGTCTTCCCGTTCGGTCGCCGTCACAAAGGCCCATCGGACAAACTCGGCGCCGAAGTCGCTGCGGTCATCGGTCGCGCCAAGGGCGATCCGGCACTGGAAGAACTGCTCGCCGGCTGCTACCGCCCGCAATCGGCGGACGATGCCGTGGGCGCGCTGCAACACGCCAGTGACCTGCTTAACGCCGCGCAACCGCTGCACAAAAAACTGCACACCGCACTGAAGAGCGGCCAGGTCAAACCGGCAGCCGGCGAACACGCCATCGATGCCGCGCTGGAAGCCGGCGTGCTGCAGGCCGTCGAAGCGCAAAGCCTGCGCGACGCCGAAGCGGCCCGCCGCAAGGTGATCGACGTCGATGATTTCGCCAAAGAAGAACTGACCCAGGCAGAGGGCAAAGTCCGCTGATCCCGGTTTATGTGAAAAAACGGCGCGAGGGCTTTATACTCCCGCGCCCGTTTTGCTCTTGAGGACTTATCTCGTGTCCAACGTCGTTGCCGATCATCTCGTGTTGCTCGACCACCTGCGCAGTATCCTGGTCGCCGTAGGTGAGGCCGAACAAGTGCCCGAAGAAAGCCATGCCCTGTTCCTCGAGCGCTTCGACGAACTGCTGGCCTCCCTGCCGATCGACCCTATCGAAAGCCAATACCTGGGCCAGGACATCCTCACCCAAGTCATCAGCCGCTACCCGCAAATCGCCCACCTGATCCCGCGCGACCTGCTGTGGTTCTTCGCCGGCGACTGCCTGCACTACCTCTCCGACGAAGAAATTGACCTCTACCAGGCCCTCGAAGAACGCCGCTACGAAGCCGAACAGAACGACGAACCGTTCGACTGGAACCAGGAAAAACAACTGCTGGCCATGTCTGCGCAGGACAGCAAGCATTGATATTCGACAGGTAATCGAAAGGCCCGCACTGATGATTCCATGCGGGCCTTTTTTTCAAGATCAAAAGCCC
>NZ_WBRZ01000292.1:0-6412 GCF_008923895.1 Pseudomonas sp. GXM4 | reverse complement strand
CTCCCACATTGGAATGCCAACCCTGTGGGAGCGAGCTTGCTCGCGAAGGCGGCTTATCTGGCGACGAAGATTATTGGCCGACCGCCAACCCCGCCCGAATCGCCGCCAGCGCCGCCTGGTAATAAGCCTTGCCCTCGGTCGACTCGGCAAACGTCGCAAATTCTTCGAGCTCCTCATCCGACAAGTCGCGATAGACATAGAGCAGCGTGTTGTTCAGATCGGCGCCGATCTGATCCATCAGCCGCTGGCGCTGACCGTTCAACATGCCCTGCGCCTGTCCACCGCCGAGCAGTCCCGGGATCATCGAACTCAAGCTGTCCGCCGCTACGCCGGCAATCGCCAGGCTGACCTCGGCGCCAGCCTCTCGGGCTGGCAGGGCCTGGGCGAGATGGCCGATGATCAGCAAGCGACTGTCGCTGGCCTGCATCTTCGGCAGACCCTGGGCGTTTTTTGCCAGTTGGTCGCGGCGGGTCGCCAGCAATTCGGCGGCGACGATTTTCTTGCCCAGCGGTGACTGGAAGAAGGTCAGCGCCGGTTTAGGGTCGGCGAGTTTCTGCCGCAGTTGCGCTTCGGCACGCTGATCCATGGCCTGCGCGGCAAAGCGTTGATTGCTGTTGTTGACCAGCGCCTGAAATACCGCAGGCGGCAGGCTGTTCTGATAGCGCTGCTGGGCGGCGCTCAGGGCATCGTTGAAATGCGCGCGTTGTTCTGGCCAGCCGGCGACCTTGTACAACTGATCGTGGCCGTCCGCCCAGGCGGGCAATACGCAGAACATCAACAGTGAAAAAAGCAAACGGCGCATAGGGACTCCTGTCAGCAGCGGACTATTGTCCGTGCGGTGCCGGTACTTGTCGAGAATTCGTAGCAAGCCGCTGCGTGGCTCTGTCGGATTTATCGCCGTCGGCATACTATGCGCGCCATGCCGATATCCTCTGAACACCCGCTGCTGTTACGCATTGTCGACGACCTGGCCGAACACGGCTGGTCGCAGCAGAACATCTTCCTGCCCGCCGATCTGACCCGGGCGCTGGCGGCCGAGTGCCGTAAACGTGAAGCCGAAGGTGAGCTGGCGCCGGCAGCGGTCGGTCGCGGGCCGTTTTCGGAGATTCGCGAGGGTATTCGCGGCGATCACATCCAGTGGATCGACCCGGGTCAGGCCGAGGCCACCGACCGTTACCTGAGCCTGATGGACAGTCTGCGCGAGGCACTCAATCGCGGCTTGTTTCTGGGGCTTGAGGATTTCGAATGCCATTTCGCCCTGTACCCGCCCGGCGCGTTTTACCTCAAGCACGTTGACCGCTTTCGCGATGATGACCGGCGCATGGTCTCGGCCGTCATTTACCTCAACGAGGCCTGGTTGCCGGAGGACGGCGGACAGTTGCGCATGTACCTGGGCGAAGAACGTGTGCATGACGTACAGCCGACCGGCGGCTGTCTGGTGGTGTTTCTCTCCGGCGAAGTGCCCCACGAAGTGATGCCGGCCCATCGCGAGCGCCTGTCGCTGACTGGCTGGTTCCGTCGCCGTGGCAACGAGCCGTTCTGAACATGGAAAAGATCCTGGTCAGTCGCTGCCTGCTGGGCCATCGCGTGCGTTATGACGGTGGTGCGAGCGGGCCGTTTGATCTGCTTGAGCAGTGGATCGAAGAAGGGCGCGTGGTGCCGTTGTGTCCGGAGGTGGCGGGTGGATTGCCGACGCCGCGGGCGGCGGCGGAGATTCCTGGCGGGCAGGGCGGTCAGGTGCTGGATGGCATTGCCGCAGTCATCACTACTGATGGCGAGGATGTCAGCGCGCAGTTTCTCGAGGGGGCGCGGCAAGCGCTGGAACTGGTGCAAAAGCACGGCATTCGGGTGGCGGTGCTCAAGGCCAACAGTCCGTCTTGCGGGAATCTGTTGACGTATGACGGCACGTTCAGCGGGGTCAAGGTCAATGGCGAAGGGGTGACGGCGGCGTTGCTCAAGCGCCATGGGGTTCGGGTTTTCAGTGAGCTTGAACTGCTGCAAGCCGCGCAGGCCCTGGCCCGACTCGACTAAAGCGCCAGCACCAATTCAACTGTAGGAGCTGACGAGTGAAACGAGGCTGCGATCTTTTGATTTTTTGAATCAACATCAAAAGATCGCAGCCTGCGGCAGCTCCTACGGTTCGGTGAACCACTTCTTCGACAACGCCGCCAACCGCCCATCCGCCTTGATCCGTTCCAGCGCGCTCTTGAGGCTGGCCTGAAACGCCGGATTACCCTTCTGAAACGGGATCGCCAGCTCGACCGGCGCTGCCGCTTTCGGCTTCGCTTCGGTGAACGCCTGCACCAGCACCATCGGCCGCGGCGTCTCGTCCTTCTTCGCCAACAACTGCCCATCAACCTCGCCGTACGGCTCGCTGAAGTCGAAACGATCCTTGAGTTCGGGTGTCAGTGCTATGTGGTTGAGCGCGACGTCGTACTTGCCGCTTTCAACGCCCTGGAGCAGGTCGCCCTCGTCGGTGACGATGAAGTCGGCGCGTACATCCAGCTCTTGGGCCAGAAGTTGCCCAAGCTCGACCTCGAACCCCGTGAGGGTGTCGCCTTCCTTGTAATTGAAGGGCGGTGTATTAGCCTCAAGGGCTATGCGCAGCTCGCCACGGTCGTTGACGTCATCAATCAGTTCGGCGTGAGCCAGCGGGCTCAGAAGGGGTAGCAGGCAGATCAGGCCAGGCAGCAGGCGCATGGTCACTCCTTTGAAATCATTATCGCGACGCTCTGATTCAGGCTCGCTTTGCTATGGTTGTCGAGTGCCTTCGACAACGAATGGTCATGAAGTTGTCATGACCGTGCGGATTTTACGGAAAAACTGGAGAAGAAAATGAAAAGCTTTTTGTCACGTGCAGCGTTGGCCGGTGTGCTGATGGGTGTTTCGGTGCTGGCCAGTGCGGCGACACCGGCGCCGAAGGATGCTGAAGTGTTCATCGTTTCTCCCGAGGACGGCGCCACCGTCTCGCAGGAATTCAAGGTCAAGTTCGGCGTCAAGAACATCGCGCTGGCCCCGGCGGGTGACACCACCAAGAACACCGGCCACCATCACCTGCTGATCGACGTCGACGACCTGCCGGCCGAAGGTGCGCCGATCCCGACTGACGCCCATCACATGCATTTCGGCAAGGCGCAGACCGAAGCCACGATCAAACTGGCCCCCGGCAAGCACACCTTGCAACTGATCCTCGGCGACAGCGGCCACATGCCGTTCGACCCATCGATCGTTTCGGAAAAAATCACCGTCAACGTGAAATAAAAAAAGGGAGCCCTGCGGGGCTCCCTTTTTTAATTCAGCTTCAAGTGGCTAGCTGCAAGCGGCAAGGTAAAGCAAAAGCGCTGTTCACTTGCCGCTAGTAGCTTGAAGCTTGCCGCTGCTTCTTCAGAAGAGAACACGGCTACGGATAGTACCGTTGACGTGTTGCAGCTTCTCTTGCGCCAGCTCCGAGTATTCGGCGTCGACGTCGATCACCACGTAACCGACTTTCTCGTTGGTCTGCAGGAACTGACCGGAGATGTTGATGCCGTTTTCGGCGAAAACCTTGTTGATCTCGCTCATCACACCCGGGATGTTCTCGTGGATGTGCAGCAGGCGGTGCTTGCCAGGGTGAGCCGGCAGGGCCACTTCCGGGAAGTTGACCGACGACACCGAAGTACCGTTGTCGCTGTACTTGACCAGTTTCTCTGCTACTTCCAGACCGATGTTGGCTTGCGCTTCGGCGGTCGAGCCACCGATGTGCGGGGTCAGGATCACGTTGTCGAGGCCACGCAGCGGGCTTTCGAACTCTTCGTCGTTGGAGCGTGGTTCCACCGGGAATACGTCGATGGCCGCGCCGATCAGGTGCTTGTCTTTGATCGCGTCCGCCAGGGCGTCGAGCTCGACCACGGTGCCGCGTGCAGCGTTGATCAGAATGCCGCCCTTTTTGATGGCGCGGATTTCCTTCTCGCCGATCATCCACTGGGTCGCCGCAGTTTCCGGGACGTGCAGGGTGACGATGTCGGACATGCCCAGCAGCTCGTGCAGGTTGTTGACCTGCGTAGCGTTTCCCAGTGGCAGCTTGGTCACGGTGTCATAGAAGAACACCTGCATGCCCAGGCCTTCAGCCAGCACCGACAGCTGCGTGCCGATCGAGCCGTAGCCGACGATGCCCAGCTTCTTGCCACGGATCTCGAACGAGTTGGCGGCGGACTTGATCCAGCCGCCACGGTGGCAGGATGCATTCTTCTCAGGGATGCCGCGCAGCAGCAGGATCGCTTCGGCCAGTACCAGCTCGGCTACGGAACGGGTGTTGGAGTACGGCGCGTTGAACACGGCAATACCGCGCTCGCGGGCCGCACTGAGGTCAACCTGGTTGGTGCCGATGCAGAAACAGCCGACCGCGACCAGTTTCTTCGCGTGATCGAAGATCTCTTCGGTCAGTTGCGTGCGCGAGCGAATGCCGATGAAGTGAGCGTCAGCAATCTTTTCCTTGAGCTGGGCTTCCGGCAAGGAACCAGTCAGGTATTCGATGCTGGTGTAGCCCGCCGCCTTGAGGACGTCGACAGCCGATTGGTGGACGCCTTCGAGAAGAAGGAACTTGATCTTGCTCTTATCGAGAGAAGTCTTGCTCATCTGCGTAAACCTGTATCCCGGAGAAAAATGGCAGGGAGGGAGCAGCCTGGAGCTGACCCGCACGGCAACAAAGCCGTCACCGCGGATCTGGCCTTGGGCACTGTCCTGCGGGGTCGGTATGCTAGCATAGCCACCCCGCTAAACACTCATTCCTGCGACGTGAAGCGTTCTCAGGATGACCATGAATTGTTCGAGAGTTCTGTCGATGACCAATCCTGCGCTGATTGATGAACTGAAGACCCTGGTTGAGCCTGGCAAAGTCCTCACTGACGCCGACTCCCTGAACACTTACGGCAAGGATTGGACCAAGCATTTCGCGCCGGCACCGAGCGCCATCGTGTTTCCCAAGACCATCGAGCAAGTGCAGGCCGTGGTGCGTTGGGCCAACACCCACAAGGTCGCACTGGTGCCGTCCGGCGGGCGCACCGGGTTGTCCGCCGCTGCGGTGGCGGCCAATGGCGAAGTGGTGGTTTCGTTCGATTACATGAACCAGATTCTCGACGTCAACCTCACCGACCGCACCGCCGTCTGCCAGCCGGGTGTGGTCACTGAGCATCTGCAGAACGTCGCCGAAGAAAACGGCCTGTACTATCCGGTCGACTTCGCCTCGGCGGGTTCCAGCCAGATTGGCGGCAATATCGGCACCAATGCCGGCGGGATCAAAGTGATTCGCTACGGCATGACCCGCAACTGGGTGGCCGGCATGAAAGTCGTCACCGGCAAGGGCGACGTCCTCGAGCTGAACAAGGACCTGATCAAGAACGCTACCGGTTACGACCTGCGTCAGCTGTTCATCGGCGCCGAAGGCACCCTCGGTTTCGTTGTCGAAGCGACCATGCGCCTCGATCGCGCGCCGAAAAACCTCACGGCGATGGTCCTCGGCACCGCCGATTTCGATTCGATCATGCCGGTGCTGCATGCCTTCCAGGGCAAACTCGACCTGACCGCGTTCGAATTCTTCTCCGACAAGGCCCTGGCCAAGGTCATGGGCCGTGGTGACGTGCCGGCGCCGTTCGAGACCGAGTGCCCGTTCTACGCCCTGCTGGAATTCGAAGCGACCACCGAAGAAGTGGCCAACAGCGCGCTGGAGACCTTCGAACACTGCGTAGAACAGGGCTGGGTGCTCGACGGCGTGATGAGCCAGAGCGAAACCCAGTTGCACAATCTGTGGAAGCTGCGCGAGTACATCTCCGAAACCATCTCCCACTGGACGCCGTACAAGAACGACATCTCGGTTACCGTCTCGAAAGTGCCGGCGTTCCTGCGCGAAATCGACGCGATCGTTGGCGAGCACTACCCGGATTTCGAAATCGTCTGGTTCGGCCACATCGGCGACGGCAATCTGCACCTGAACATCCTCAAGCCGGAAAATCTGAGCAAGGACGAGTTCTTCGCCAAGTGCGCCACCGTCAACAAGTGGGTGTTCGAAACCGTCGAGAAGTACAACGGCTCGATCTCGGCCGAGCACGGCGTAGGTATGACCAAGCGTGATTACCTGACCTACAGCCGCTCGCCGGCCGAGATCGAGTACATGAAAGCGGTCAAGGCAGTGTTCGACCCGAACGGCATCATGAACCCGGGCAAGATTTTCCCGGTTTGATCGGTAATCTCTGTTGAATCAATAAAGGCAGGAGTCGGTAAATGAGCTATCAGCACCAGTACGTCGACGGCACGCGCATTCACTTCCCGATCGGAAAAGTCGTGTGCATTGGCCGCAATTACGCCGAACACGCCAAGGAACTGGACAATCCGGTGCCGACCGAGCCGCTGCTGTTCATCAAGCCGGGCAGTTGCGTGG